>JAUXBQ010000019.1 GCA_030619365.1 candidate division FCPU426 bacterium
CTGTCATTGCGAGCTGACGTAGTCAGCGAAGCAATCTCCTATAGGAGGTCGCCACGTCGCTCCGCCCCGCATTCGCAGGGCAGGCTCCTCGCGATGACACAACCACAAGTTTTATCTGCTCTCCTCAATAAAATGAGGTGTGTCCTCGGAATATCCTACACCTCCTCCCTATTCTCGGCAACCTCTTTTACGCTTTTTTGCTCGTGTTGTTTTTGCTCGTAATGGCGTATCACTTTATTTAACAGGGGAGGTGCAAAATGGCTAAAAATGTGAAATATTCCAGGATTTTCAAGGAATTAGGTGCTCGTTACAGAAAATTGCGTTTAAAGAGAAAAATGGTTCAGGAAGACGTGATTGACCATGGTTTTTCAGTCAGACATTATCAGCAACTCGAAGCCGGCCGTCCGCACTCATTAATTACGCTTTTCCGTGTTGCGGAAATGTATAAAACAGACGTTGCGCAAATTTTAAAGGGATTGGTGTAGGAGGATAAAAGCTTGCCCAGTTAAAGGTGGGGTGTCAGGTGAATACCGTCACTGTACATACATTTTATTTTTTTATGCCAGGATAATATTTCTCATCAAGTTCTCTCTGCTTCCGTATCTCGTATAATACTTCTTCTGCCCAGTACAAACAAACATCGATACACGTTCTGCGCATTTTCTCTTCCTCGAATATTTCTTTGTGGCCAATCATACCTGAGTATAATTGAATTGCGATCTTTTCTCGCTGTGTTAGTTGCAATTGATAGTCGATTTTTCTTGGCGAAACAGGATCCGGGCCTTCGTTTTGTAATCCGTACAAGAAAAACTTCTTTTTGTCTATGTTGGCACACCCTGTGAGGCTTGTAGACAATAGTAAGATCGCAAATAAACCCAATATCCACTTATTCATGATTGGTCCCCCACTATTTTTATTTTGGGCAATCTTTACTCTTCCGAAGCCAAAGGTATTGTCTCTCCAAGCTTTGGAAAAGCACGTCGAATGAGCCGGTAGAAGCTATCCCAAGACCCAGATGCCCTCATTAAACCAATAACTGCATGTGATCATTGTCACGAATGCTCCCTATCATAATCCCGCGCTTTCCCGGACGCAAGCGAATAGCCACGTTTTGCGCTGAAAGGCTTATTGGGCTATTTTCAACGGCTTATTAGCGTTAGACGATGGGAAAGCAGTATTTATTACATTGATTTATGACCGAAGAGGTGTGAGAAACCGAGAATTGATAAAATGTGGTAGATAAAAGCTTTTCCTGGATTCCCGCGTTCGCGGGAATGACAACCTTTATACAACCACCTTGCTGAATAATAAAAGCGCTTGACATATTAAAGTTGATATATTATATTTAATATATCCTAGAGAGGTCACTACCATGGAATGGGAAATATATGAGCATCGAAATATTGAAAAGGCCATAAAAAAGCTGCCAGTAACGATTGTTAAAAAGTATGAATATTGGAAAAATATGGTATCCCTGCACGGCCCCGACATTCTTCGGGGTCGTCCCGGGCTTCACGACGAGAAGTTGCAGGGATCGAGAAAGGACCAAAGATCATCAAGGTTGAGTTTGCAATATAGAGTGATTTATGAAGTTCACGAGAAAGAGGTAGTAGTATACGTGATCGAAATAACACCCCATAAATACTAAATGAATGTCAATAGAGCACCGTGCAGAAGTGTGAAAGGAGAGCGCCATGATTAACAAAAAGGATTTTGTGCCGGCTAAAAGCTACGCCAAGCTAAGCACCGGTGAGGTGGTTAAATTTTTGAGAGAGTGGCAAGAATGGTCCAGAGCCGATCTGGCTAAAAAATCCGGAATAAATATCAACAATATCAGTTTGCTTGAAAATGATAAAATTGATATTGGTAAGCGCCGGGCAATCGCACTGGGGAAAGCGTTTAGGGTTCATCCTGCGCTGATTATGTTTCCGGATATCGGTTCCCGGTACCTTAAAAAGGCCGCATAAAATAAGACCTGCCAAGAAACAACCAGCCAAATTCCGTCACAGGCGGCATTTTTTCATCTCTACGCCGCTATTTTGACGCCTGCGTGTCTGGCCATTTCAATGATGATGCGTTCGTCGTCTTTTTCCCATTCTTCCACGCCGCATGGGATCGGCTCTATCCGGGTATCCGTCCGCGCGGCCGCCCGCCACAGGCGGTTGACGTCTTCCTGCGAGTAGTTTTGATCGTATTTCGGCGATACCACGATCAAGTCGATGTCACTCCATTCGCTTGCCTTTCCCTGGGCGTAGGAGCCGAAAAGAACGCCGAATTTGACGGGAATTCCTTCTTCGTCCAATTTAGATAAATACTTTTTTACGCTTTCAACAATTCCGCTGTCAACCATTTCAAAACCTCCTCACCCTGCTCCAACTTGGCGCGACATTCGTCCGGCGAAACGCCGTTTTTCATCTGATCCGGATATTGTCCCGCCAGATTGTATGCATTCATATCCGCCAAAGTATCGACGTATGTATCCGGCATTTTTAGCCGCGCCATTTCGGCCAGCCGATTGAGATTATGCAACGGAGGAGCCATGGCTTGCGTTTTGCGGCATACATGGGCTTTCAATATTTTTTCCAAAGCCAGATGCATATGAAATAAACTTTGGGTGCAAAGCTTGTCCCGGCATAGGGACTTCGCGGCCGACAGTTCTTCTTCTGATCCGGCTTGCCAATAGCGGATTTGTTTGGCAATATCCATGACTTTTCTCCGCATTATTTCGCCTATATATTTTAAACAGATATTGCTGAAAAAGAAAGCCTTTTCCCCTGGCACCTATTCATGTTTAGCAAATCCATCTCTGGTGGCAAACGAACGGAGCATGGGAAATAAGTGGAGAAGGAATCATTTTGAAGATTTCATGTTTTTCTTCCATTGCTGCAACTGGCCGATAATTTTGGGCGGCAGCTTGACCCGCAAGGTGATGACCTTGGGGCCAAAGGATTCCTTGATCACGCGGCCGCGCTTTAAGATCAGGGCCCGCAAGTCCGACTGGTCGTACGGCAGACGCAGGGTCACGGCCTGCCAGGAAGCGGCCAGGCGGGCGGTGATGGCCTCGAGCAAACCCTCCCTGCCCTCCTGTTTCAGCGCCGAGACAAACACGGCCTCCGGAAACTGATAGGCCAGCCGGTGCAGATTGGCCTTGCTGGAGATATCCGTTTTATTGAATACCAAAACCCTCGGCTTGCCGGCCGCGCCCAATTCTTCCACTACTGCCTCCACGGTGGCCATCTGTGATTCCCAGTCCGGGTGCGCGCAATCCACCACGTGCAGGAGCAGGTCCGCGGATACCACTTCTTCCAGCGTGCCTCGGAAAGCGGCCACCAGGTGGTGGGGCAATCGCCGGATAAAACCCACAGTGTCGGTCAGCAGGACTTCCTGGGACGGGGGCAGCACCAGTTTGCGGGTAGCCAAATCCAGGGTCGCGAACAGCTTGTCCTCCACGAACGCCCGGTGCCCGGTCAACATGTTCAGCAGGGCCGACTTGCCGGTATTGGTGTATCCCACCAGCGATACCAGGGGCAGGGGTACGACTTCCCGGTCATGACGTTGCAATTGCCGGGTCCGTTTCGCGGCCTCCAACTGCCGTTTGAGCACGGCGATCCGGTTGCGCAGACGGCGCCGGTCATGTTCCAACTTGGTCTCGCCAGGTCCGCGGGTGCCGATGCCGCCGCCCAAACGGGAGAGCTCAACACCTTTGCCGATCAGCCGGGGCAATAGATAGGTGAGCTGCGCCAACTCGACCTGCAGTTTGCCTTCATGGGACTTGGCCCGGCGGGCGAAAATGTCCAGGATAAGCTGCGTGCGGTCGATCACGCGCAATCCGAGTATTTGTTCCAGATTCCGCTGCTGCCCGGGCTTGAGCTCATGATCCAGAATGAACAAGTCCGCGGCATTTTCAGAGGCCGTTTGCCCGAGTTCTTCCACTTGGCCGGGCCCCAGGAACAACGCGGCATCGGGCCGGGGCCGGGAAAAAGCCCGGGCTCCCACCACGAGGCCGCCCGCGGTTTCAGCGAGGCGGTGCAGTTCGAGCAGAGATTCCGCGGCATCGGCCGGCCCGCCGGGATACTTCAGGCTGGCTAAAATGACTTTTTCTGAACTCATGTTTTTATTATACCTAAAAATCAGGGGGCGTGAAAAAGCTTTTTATGGACCCGCTTAGGTGGGCTATGATAGGATAAATTTTGTTTTGAAGATTTTTCCAGACTACTGGGCTTTCATGAAATCAGAGTGGGAGGCATGCATGCGCACACTGAAAATCGCCGTTGGCTTAAGCCTGTTCGTTGGCCTGAGCGCCCTGATTGGCTCCGGAGCGCGGGGCGCGGAGACGCCCGCGGCCGCGGCCTTGGAAATGAAACTCTCCCCGGCCAAGGAAAAATCTGTCCAGGTGCGCTGGCAGGCCGTTCCCCATGCCACGCAATACGAGTTGTCCTATGGCACGGATGAGCAGGCCAACAACCTCGGCACGCTTAACCGGAAAAAATCCCCCTTTACGCTTAAGAACCTCAAGCCAGGATTTATTTATTACCTGAAGGGACGCGCCTGGTCCGGGGACACGCCCCCAGCCTGGGGTTCCGTTGTTTCCTTCTCGACCCAGATTCCTCAAATGACAAATTTGGCCGTGGACGAGGTTTTGGATTCCACAGCCGAGTTGGTCTGGGGCGACGACCTGAAGGACCTTCCCCGCTTGCGCTATCAAATCGCCTATGGGTTGAACCGGAAGTCCCGGGAATTCACCACCCTGGAAACGCAGCAAAACCGTATTCTCCTGAAATCCCTGGAACCGAATAAAACCTACTACGTCAAAATACGCGCCCGCAATGCCGTGGCCAAGGGACCCTGGAGCCGTCTGGTTTCGTTGGACACGCTGCCCTATTCTCCCGGACAGGCACCGGACCGGTTGGAAGTCAAACAGGATGGCGAATGGATCCGGGCCACCTGGCGTCAGGTGCCCCGGGTGGATGGCTACGAACTGGGCTTTTCCCGTGAGCCCGCGTTTAAAGAGCGGGAATCCGTAAAAACCGGCAGCAACCGCGCCCGCTTGCAGGTAGCGCCCAATACCTGGTTTTATTTTAAGGTCCGCTCCCTGATCCAGGGCCGGACCAGTTATTGGTCCAACGGCGTGGACTTGCTGACCCGGCCCGGCCGGCCGCAAAAACTGGAATCCGTCCGCCAGGCCGTGGATCAGTTTCAGGTGACCTGGCAGGAACTGCCTGAATCCAAGGAATTGTCAGTCTATGAAATCGAATGGCGGCCAGGTGTGAATGGCGCGGCCGCCACCACCACGCTGACTGCGGTAGCCAGCTATACACTGTATGAGCTGGCAGCCAGCAAGCGCTACACGGTTCGCGTGCGTTCCCACAACCAACGGGGACCCGGCCCCTGGAGCAACAGTCACGCCTTTACCACCCTGCCGGCCACGGTTTCCCGGGTGAAAGCCCAGATCCTGCCGCAAAATCGCGCCCGCATCTCTTGGTCCGGCGTATCCCGGTCCAGGTCTTATGAATTGTCCTATGGTACAGACATCGAGGCCCAAAACCGGGGCTTGCTGGAAACCCGCGGCACGCAAACCCTGCTCAAGGATTTGATCCCCGGCGCAACCTACAATGTCAAGGTTCGTCCCATCCTGGAGGACCATCTGCCCGGCCGCTGGTCGGAAATGATCGCGTTCGACACCCAGGCCGCTCCGGAATTCGTTACCGGCCTGCGAATGGTAAAATTGGAAGGCGACCAGGCTATTATGACCTGGGACCCGGTGGCGGGGGCGGAGCAGTACCAGTTGGAACTGCTGCTGCAGACCGAAATGCCGCCCGGAAAAATCACGAGCCATACCCGGCTGCCGGCCCGCTTGTCCGGCCTGCAGGCCAACCGTACCTATCAAGTGAAGGCGCGGGCTAAAAACAGAGGAGGATTCGGCGCCTGGTCCGAGGCGGTCCAGCTCACCACCCTACCCTCCCGCTCGCCCCGGGACCTTGAAGTGTCCGGCGTTCAGTCGCGGGAGGTGGTCATCAACTGGGGGTCCTTGCCGGGGATCAAGGGCGTGCGCTACGATGTCCGCTACGCGCCCGGCCGGAAAGACTGGACCATGATTACCGGACTCGAGATGCCCACCGTGAACTTGACCGAATTGGCGCCTGAGCAGAACTATCGCGTCCAGGTCCGCGGCCAGAACAATAGCGGCGCCGGACCCTGGAGCGGAGAAAAATCTTTTCGCACCCCGACCGCGCCCCCCGGCGCCGCTCCGAAAGGACTGCGCGCCTCTGAGGTCACGGACATCTCCGCGGTCATTACCTGGCAACGTCAAGCGGGCGTGCTCGGCTACCGTCTGAACGTGGGCACCAATAACGACGCCACCAATCGCCTGGAGAAACAGCTAACCGCCACGGAATTCCTCCTGCGCGGGCTCATGCCGGAAACCACCTATTACGCAAAAGTTAATTCCCGGAACCGGTCCGGCGATGGGCCGTCGTCGGAAACCATCACCATAACGACCCGCCCATCCCCGCCCATGCTGGCGCCCACCGGGGTGGGGTTTATCGACGTAAGCCATGATTCCCTTACCCTCAACTGGAACGTGCGCCGCGAGGCCATCAGTTACGAAGTCAGCCTTGGGACCCATCCCAAGGCCGAAGGCACCCAGCCGTTTGAGACCGTGCTAACGCCGCCGTACATGTTCCGCGCCCTGGAACTCAATACCACCTATTGGGTGAAGGTGCGGATGGTCAACCGCGGGGGCGGCGGCCCCTGGAGCCGCGTGCTCAGCACCACCACCTTGCCGGAATGACGATTTTTTTGGTCACCCCGGCCCTATACCCTCTCGTCACCCCGGCATGTATTTAGCCGGGGTCCAGTACGATTTGGACAACAGAATGCATATTGGGCCAGTCTGTCCTGGATTCCCGCTAAAAACATGCGGGAATGACAAATAAAGTTTTTCCACTCATCGTTCGGACCCTGAATCCCTATAATAAAAAAAGCCGGGCGGGAAAAATTCCCGCCCGGCGAATGCCGGGGCCGCCCGGCTTGAACTGTAGGGAACGGTCGCAACCGAAGGGAATCCCGTATCGATATTCCCCTCCGGTCGGGGGACCGTTCCCTACTCCAATTTAAACCGTTTCATATTTTGCCGCAATTGCAGCAGGTTGGCGTTGACCTTGGTTATTTCCGCGCTGCTGCCGCCTTTTTTGCCCGCGCCGCCGGCCTGGAGTTTCCTGAGGATTTCCGTCGTCTCTTCCACCAGCCGGGCATCCTGTTTCAATTCCCCCCTCAGGGAACCGATCATTTCATTCAGCAATTCCGCCAGCGGTTTGAATTCATCCGACTTCCGCAGCCCGATTCTCAGCGTTAAATCGCCCATCGCGACGGCCCGCATGGTCTGTTCAAACCGGAACATGGGGCCGGCAATGGCGTGGGAAAGAAAAATTGCGAGTACGGCCGCGGCCAGCAGAAACAGGGACAACATGAGCACCAGATTTTGGTTGACCGACTGAAACAGCGGGGCAAACTGTGAGGCAATGCGCGGCACGTTGTAGAATTCGTCCATGATTCTGGCCCAGGTCGTGTAATAGAGCGTAACCGCCACTACCAGCGCCATGGCCAGAATGCCAAACATAAGGCGAGCCACATACCGTAATTGAAAGTCCTTGTTGATCAGGTAATTTCGTCTTCGCCATTGCATCCGACGCCACCTCCCTTTTTTACCGCCCGCACCGTCCACCCGGCATTCGCCGGGCAAGTCCGGATCCCGGTGCTCAGTATGTCGTGTAGGAAATTCCGCGCGAGTCCCGGCCGATCGAATTGACGAAGATCTGGCCGCTCTCGTAATTGTAATACCAGCCGCGCCCGTATCCCTGGGGCGTGCCCGTGCCATAGGCCACTTCCTTGCCCGCGGGCGAGACTTCCCCGCCGCGGGGATGAATTCGATCCACAGCCGGGATCTCCTTCAGATAGCGCCCAAACGGAGAACCTGGGCTCAATTCCCGGGGAAACACGCCGTTGTTATCTTGGTAGTAAATCAGGAGGGACTGCCGCAGGTCGTACAACCGCCCCACGGTGGTCCCTTCGCGGGTTTTTTCCAGCAATTGAGAGAAACGCAGGCCCACCACCAGGCCCAGGGCCGCCAGAATGAGCAGGAGCAATCCGTATTGTCGCCATGGGGAAAGCATCGTCTTTTTCGTCTGCATGAAGATCCTCCTTTTCAGCTTGGCCGGGCCCGGCATACGCCGGGCAGGCCTGCTAAGTCCGTGTAGTCAGGACTTTCCGCAAGCCGGGATACACCTGGCAATTGCCCGCGATAAACGAGCCGCCGTATATGTTCAACCCCGGGCCGGAAAAGTTCGAGATCCGGCCGCCGGCTTCCTGCACGATCAGGGAAGCGGCCGCCACGTCCCAGGGCTTTAATTTATATTCCCAAAAACCGTCAAAGCGTCCGCAGGCCACGTCGCATAAATCCAGGGAGGCCGAGCCGGCGCGCCGCACGGCCTGGCAGTGTTGGGAGACCCGCTTGAATTCAGCAAAATTGTTTATCCGGCTGGTTTTCAAATCATAAGGAAAACCAGTCGCCAAAAGCGCATGTTCCAGGCGGCGCACGCGGGACACACGAATCGGTTTGCCGTTCAGGCTGGCGCCTTGCCCTTGCCGGGCGAAAAACAATTCGCTCAGCATGGGATTGAAGACCGCCCCCAGTACGATCCGTCCCTGATATTCTACGCCCGCGGAAACGCTGAAATGGGGAAAACCATGGGCGTAATTGGTCGTGCCGTCCAACGGATCAATGATCCAACGCACGCGGCCTCGCCCAGCCGGCCGCGACCAGCCCTCCCCGCGCGCTTCCTCCTCCATTTCCTCGGACAGGACTTCGTGCTCCGGAAAGTGGCGGGACACAGCCCGCAGGAATAGGGTCTCCACGCGCTGGTCCATTTCAGTCACCAGGTTTTTTTCGCTTTTATAACGTACCTGGTGAACCTTCCCCACCTGCTGACGAAGCAATGTCCCGGCCTGGCGTACTAATTGCAGCAAAAGGTTCTGTACGGGCATCAGGAACAGTGGTCTCTGCATAGGATCATCCTCGGACCGCTCCCGGGTCCGGGCGGCAATCCAGAATAAAGATTAAAATACAATGTATTTTAGCATTCGGAAAACAGGGGCGTCAATGAAAAGCACGGAAGGTTGAAGGGATAAAACCCGGAAAAATCACTTTGTCATGGGATAAAGCGTGAAGCGGATGTTGAAATAGCCCAGGAAAGCCCAGCCCTGGTCCCAGTGCAGGTACGCCACGTCGAAATTCAGAAGCCGGTCCACGTGCAAGTTGATTAATTTTGGATGCTGGCGGGAACTCAGTTCCTGGTCCAAGGGATACAGTATTTCCAGAGCCACGTTCATGCGCCGGGAAATGGGAAAATCCACTCCCGCGTAAAAGAGATTGCGGGTCTGTTCGGTCTCGGCGTATTGCATGTACTTGGACAGATAGAAAATTGAGTCCCCGAGCGAACCGAAACTGTAACCGCCGTGGATGCCCCAGTTTCCGAAACTCCGGGAGAGGGCCAGGTAGCCGCCCCAGGCATAGTCGAGCTCGGACTTTTCCGAAAACGTGAACTTGCCGCTGCTGGCACTTTGCTGACCGGCAAAGAGCTGAATCGAGGCTTTGCCGCCGGCCGCGGCGGATATTGGCCAGTCCTGCTCCGTAAGAAAAGTGTACTTGACGTCCGCGGAGAGGAGCCACAAACTGATCGGGTCCAGGTAGAGCGCCAACGGAGATAGTTCCGGTTCCTGCTCGCCGTAGAGCGTGCCGATGTAATAAGTGAATTGCATGTCACCGGTAATCCCCCTGTCCTGGCGCCCCATCCCCCGGTAGGCCGTGGACATCCAGACCAGGCTGTTGCGGTTGCGCGGCCGGGCCATCCCGGGCAGGCTGGCGCTGGCCGGGCCGGTCTGGCCGCGGCTGTCTACCGCCCGGACCCTATACTGGTATTCCCGGCCGGTCTCGCCGGTTTCGTCATAGTAGTGATCCTGGTTGTGCGGCGCCGGGGTCAGGAGCTTCCAGTCCTCACTCCCGGGTTCGGCGCGATAGACGAGATACCCGGATATGTCATACGAGGTTTTTGCGACTTTCTTCCACATCAATTTCGCGCGCTCTTCCTCAATTTCACTTTTAAACTCTTCGGGACGTGCCGGCAATATTGCCGGGACCAGCTGCATGAGCACGGATTTGGAAACAACCAGCGTGTTGCCCCGGATATCCAGGGCCGCCACCCGGTAGAGGTAATAGTCCTGCGGGGTCACGGTCAGGTCGCGGTACTGCGTGGCAATCACCAAGTCCGGACCGGCCGGCGCCAGGAGTTGCCCGGCCACGGCTTTCGTTACCAGATACCCTGAAAAATCCGCCCAGGCAGTGCCGGTATTGGTCCAGGACAGGGTGATGGCTTCCGCGGTGGCGGTGCCGGTCAGGCTGAGGCTTTCCGCGAAAGCTCCGGTCGTGTTCCCCTGGCTCTCGGCCAAATGCCGGATGGCGTTCTGCCGGGCTTTGGAAACCGTGGGCGTATTGCCCGCCGGTGCCACTGTTTCCCCCTGGGCCGTCATCGTGTTCCCGGCTTCGCCGGCCTGGACAGCGTTTTTTTTCTCGGCCAGCGCCTTGAGCGCCTTTTCCAGCGGGGAAAGCTCCTGGGCCGCGACCCAGGTAACGGACGCGAACAAGAGGATCAGGAGGAGCGAGTTGAGACGCATCATTCGGCGCATGCTTACTTCCTGAGTTTCATTTTCAGAAAATTGCGCAGCAGGGGTTTGCCCTGCTCGGTCAATATGGACTCCGGATGAAATTGCACGCCCTCGGTGGGCAGCGTGCGATGGCGCAGGCCCATGATCTCGTGCGCGCGGGTTTTGGCCGTGACCTTAAGGCAGCGCGGCAGCTGGCGGGGCGATACCAGCAGCGAATGGTAGCGCGTGGCCACCAGGGGATTGGCCAGACCCTGGAACACGCCCTGCCCGTCGTGCCGGATCCGGGAGGTTTTCCCGTGCATGAGCCGGGCGGCGCGGACGATGGTTCCGCCGAAGGCCTCGGCCAGGCACTGATGCCCGAGACATACGCCCAGAATGGGTACCCGGGACGCAAAGGTCCGGATGACGCTCACCGAAATACCCGCCTCTTTTGGCGTGCAGGGCCCGGGCGAGATCACGATCCGCTCGGGCTTGAGACGCGCGATCCCCGGAAGATCGATTTCATCGTTGCGATAGACTTTCACGGTTTGGCCCAGCTCACCCAGGTACTGAACCAGGTTGTAGGTAAAGGAATCGTAATTATCGATCATGAGAATCATGGCCTGCGTCCTCCCACCGGTTGCCTCCCGGCCTGGGTCGGCCAGCCCTGGCTGGCCAATTCCAGGGCCCGCATGGTGGCCATCATCTTGTTCATGGTCTCCTGGTATTCGCGCTTAGGGTTGGAATCCGCGACAATGCCGGCTGCCGCCTGCAGGTAGTACTTGCCGCCCGTGTACAAAACCGTGCGGATGGTAATGCCCGTGTCCAGGTTGCCGGAATAATCAAAGTAACCCACGGCCCCGGCATAGGGGCCGCGCCGGCAGGTCTCCAATTCGTCAATGATTTCCATGGAACGTATTTTCGGCGCACCAGTCACGGTTCCGGCCGGAAACGCAGCCACCAGGGCGTCAAATTGATCCCGCCCGGGCAGCATGCGCCCCTCCACGTGCGAAACGATATGCATGACATGCGAGTAGCGCTCGATCACCATGAGTTCCGGAACACTCACTGATCCGTAGCAACAGACCCGGCCCAGGTCGTTGCGCCCCAGGTCCACCAGCATGATATGTTCGGCCCGTTCCTTGGGATCCGCCAGCAGCGTATTTTCCAGTTTCTTATCCTCTGCCGGCGTTTGGCCACGGCGCATGGTCCCGGCAATGGGCCGGGTCGCCAGACTGGCGCCGGTTTTCCGGACCAGCAGCTCGGGCGACGATCCCACCAGTTCACATTCGGGAAAACGCAAGTAAAACATGTACGGCGAGGGATTTATCGCGCGCAGAGCGCGATAAACGTCAAACGGCGCGGCCGGCGCCTGGACGGTTAAACGCTGGGAAATCTGAACCTGGATGATGTCCCCGGCGCGGATATATTCCTTGGACCGGCGAACGTTTTCCAGAAAAGTCTTGCGGGAGACGTTGGAGGTATAGCGCAGACGGGAGGCTTTGCGCCGCGGGCGCGGGCGCGGAAGGGGCTGTTGGAGCTTTTTGGCCAGGCGCCGGATGGCGGCCACGGCTCGCTGGTACGCAGCCTCCGGCTTACCGGTCACGTGCGCGTTGCTCACGATTTTGATTACGTGCTGAACGTGATCGAAGACCAGTAAATTTTCGGTGAACACCAGCAACGTCTCGGGCAGGCCCAGATCATCGGGATTCTGGTCGGGGAGTTGTTCGAAATAGCGCGCCAGATCGTAGGACAAGTACCCCACCGCGCCGCCGTGAAAGGGCGGCAGCCCGGGCGTGGCCACATGCCGGTAGCGCCGCAGCAACTGGCGCAGGATCCGCAGGGGATTGCCATGGTGCGGCGTCAAGCGTGACCGGCCGTCCAGGGTATGCTCCACCACCCCGCCCCGCACGGCCACCACTTCGGTGGGATTCGCCCCTAAAAAGGAGTAGCGCCCCACTTGCTCCCCGCCTTCCACGCTCTCCAGGAGAAAAGCCCGTTTCGCCTGGTCGGCGATCTTTAAAAAAGCGGACACCGGCGTTTCCACGTCCGCCGGCAATTCGGCGTACACGGGGATCAAGTTGCCCCGCCGGCAACGCCGTTTAAATTCCTGTAAATTGGGATAGATTTCCATCCCGGTTCCCTTTCTTGGTTCCGGCCGGTCAGGCCGTATAGGTTTCATCCGGATTAAAAACTTTCTCGCCGTCTTCCTTCAGGCTGCCGTCCGCCTCGAGACGCCGGTAGAAACAGGAGCGAAACCCGGTGTGGCAGGCGCCGCCCACCTGTTTGACTTTCAGCAGCACCGCGTCCTGGTCGCAGTCGATGCGGATTTCCTGAATATGCTGGAGATGGCCCGAGGATTCCCCTTTTTTCCAGAGTTTGTTCCGGGAACGGCTGTAATAATGAGCCACCCGGGTTTCCAGGGAAAGCCGGAGGGCCTCGGCGTTCATGAAGGCCTGCATGAGCACCTCCCCGTTGTCCACGTCCTGGACAATGGCCGCCACCAGTCCCTGGTCGTTGAATTTCATTCCCTCTGGTATACTCACGGTCTTCCTCCCACTATGATATAAATAAAGATTAAAAGATTCACCGCAGAGGCACAGAGGTCGCGGAGGGAATCCAAATAAAAAAATATCTCTATATTTTTTCTCTGCGTCCTCCGCGTCTCTGCGGTGATTTTTTTTGTTTTCCCCGGCGCGGGGGCACGGGCCGGATGGGCACGCGCTGCCGGGCCAGGTAGCGCTTGGCCTGGTCAATCGTGTATTTGCCGTAATGAAAAATACTCGCCGCCAGCACCGCGTCCGCCCGGCCTTGGGCCAGAACCTCGGCCAGATGCTTCAGGGTGCCGGCCCCGCCGCTGGCAATAACCGGGACCGAGACCGCGCGGGACACGGTCCGGGTCAGTTCGATATCATAGCCGTTCTGGGTGCCGTCGCAATCCATGGAGGTCAGGAGGATTTCGCCGGCACCCAGAGCCACCCCCCGCTTGGCCCATTTCACGGCATCCAGGCCGGTGGGCGTGCGCCCCCCATGAATAAAGACTTCCCAGCCCGATTTTTTCCCTGACCGCCGTCGCGCGTCGATGGCCAGCACAATACAGCTGGTGCCGAACATCTTGGAAGCCCGGTGAAGCAGGTCCGGCTGCTGCACGGCCGTGGTATTTATGGAGATCTTGTCGGCTCCGGCCTGGAGCAAGGCCCGAATATCGGCCACGGTCCTGATCCCGCCGCCCACGGTGAGGGGCATGAAGATCTGGTCCGCACAGCGTTCCACGACCTGGATCATGGTCTGCCGGCTTTCCCAACTGGCCGTGATGTCGAGAAAAACCAGTTCGTCGGCCCCGGCCCGGTCATACACCCTGGCCTGCGCCACCGGGTCGCCGGCGTCCCGCAAGTGGACGAAATTGATGCCCTTGACCACCCGGCCGTCCTTGACGTCCAGGCAGGGAATGATGCGTTTGGCGAGCATCGGGCGCTCCTCAGGCCGCCTCGGCCACGGCCGCTTTTAGATCCAGCAAGCCGGTGTAGATCGCCTTGCCGATGACACAGCCGTTCACGCCGTATTTTTCCAGATTTTTCAGATGCTGGATATCCTTCAGGCTGGAGATTCCGCCGGAGGCGATCACCGGAATGTTGACCGCGCAGGCCACGGCCTTGATGCTTTTGAAATTCGGGCCCGTGAGCATCCCGTCCCGCTTGACATCCGTGAAAATGATATTTTTTATGCCCATCTGTTCGAGCTCGCGGGCGAATTCGATGGTCGGCTTGTCGGTGGTATCCTTCCAGCCGTGCACGGTTATTTTGCCGTCCCGTGAATCCACGCCGCCTACGATGCGGCTGGTGCCGTATTTTTTAATGGCGCTTTTCACGAAATCCAGGGAGAGCGCGTTGGTGCCCAGGATCACCCGCCGGATGCCGTTGTCAAGCAGCTCCTTGATCAGGTCCAGGTTCCGCACCCCGCCTCCGAACTGAATGGGGATCTTCACGGCCTTGGCGATCTGGTAGACAAACTTCAGGTTCTTCGGGGTTCCGGTGAGCGCGCCGTCCAGGTCCACCACGTGCAGGTACTTGGCGCCCTTGAGTTGCCACAGCTTGGCCATGGAACCCGGTTCCTTGGAATAGACGGTCTCGTCCCGAACTTCGCCGCGCACCAAACGCACGCAGCGGCCCTTGCGTAAATCAATGGCTGGATAAATAGTCATACCGATCACTCCTTGTGTGCCAGGTCGCGAGCCAGGTTATGATAAACGGTGAGCCCCAGGGTCTGGCTTTTTTCCGGGTGAAACTGCGTGGCGCAAACGTTCCGGCGCCCCACCGCGGCCGCGACTTCGCGGCCATAAGTGGTGGTGGCCAGAATCAGGTCCCGCTCGGCCGGCACGCAGTAAAATGAATGCACGAAGTACATATAGGCGCCGTCGGGAATGCCTCGCAGCCAGGCGTGCGGACGCTTAAGTGAGAGGCTGTTCCATCCCATGTGCGGCACTTTCAAGTTCCGGGGAAAGGGACGCACACGGCCGGGAAAAATTCCCAGGCCCCGGTGTTGCCCGAACTCCTCCGAGGTTTCGAACAAAAGCTGCATGCCCAGGCACACGCCCAGAAACGGTTTGCCCGAATCGGCGGTTTCCTTCAGCGCACCGATCAGGCGCTGCTGGACCAGATGCTGCATGGCCTGGCCAAAGGCGCCCACGCCCGGCAGAATAACGGCACGCGCCTGGCGAATGTCTGTGGCCCGAGAAACAATTCTGGATCTCAGGCCCGCCTGAGCGCAGGCTTTCTGCACGGAGTGCAGATTTCCCATGCGGTAATCTACGATCGCAACCATGGTTCCAATCCTATTTTTAGGGCGCGGCAAGCCGCGCCCCGGTATACTTAACTACAACCTGCCCTTGGTGCTGGGGATCCCCGGGCGGCGCGTGTCCCGGGACAAGGCTTGGCGCAGGGCCCGGCCGAATCCCTTAAAGGCCGCTTCCAGCAGATGGTGCGTGTTGCCGCCGCTGACCTGAACAATGTGCGCCGTGATGCCCGCGCTATTGGTCAGGGCCCGGAAAAATTCCAGCACGAGTTCGGTGTCGAATTGGCCCACCTTGCGTTGGCGGAGTTTCAACCCGTAGCCCAGGTAGGGCCGCCCGGACAAGTCCAGGGCGACCTGGACCAGTGATTCGTCCATGGGGATCAAGGCCCAGCCGTAGCGGGTGATGCCACGTTTGTCCTTCCAGGCCTTGGCCAGGGCCTGTCCCAGGAGAATACCGATATCCTCCACCAGGTGATGCTGGTCGACTTGCAGGTCGCCCTGGGCCTTGACGGTTAAGTCCAACAGGCCGTTCCCGGCCAGCAGGGTCAGCATGTGCTCCAGAAAACCGACTCCGGTCTTCAGCGTGGCCTGACCCTTGCCGTCCAGGTTGACGGACAGGGTGATCGAGGTCTCCTTGGTTTTTCGGCTTAAAGTCGTTCTGCGTTGCTGGTTTGCCATGTTTCTCTCCTCGCCTAACGGCCGAGCGCCTGGCGGCAGGCCGCTAACAAAGCATCGTTTTCCTGCGGAAGCCCGATGGTGATCCGCAGGCAATCGGACAACCCTTCATTCGCCGGAAACCCGCGCACCGCGATATCCTGCCCGGCCAGCTTGTTTCTCAGGTCCAAAGCCCCGGACACCCGCACCAGGATAAAATTGGCCTGGCTGGGAAAAACGGTTACGCCCGGATAGCCTGACAGGGCACGGGCCACGCGCTCCCGCTCGGCCATGATCTGCTCGGCCTGCGCCTGCCAGAGGTCCGGGTTCCGCAGCGCGACCCGGGCCGCGGCCTGGGCAAAGGCGTGCAGGTTATACGGCAGCCGCACCCGGTTGAGGGTCTGGATCACTTCGGGATGCGCCACCACGTACCCCACCCGCAATCCGGCCAGGGAAAACGCCTTGGAAAAAGTCCCCAGGATCGCCAGGTTCGTAAAGTCTCCCAGGCGCGCCACCAGGCTCCCGCCTGAAAACATCCGGTAGGCCTCGTCCACCACCACCAGTCGGTCCGTGCCCTGGAGCAGGTCCAGCATGGTTTCGGCCGAAAAACTGTTGCCGGTCGGATTGTTCGGACTGGACAGGAACAGTATCCGCGTGGTTTCGGCCGCCATTTCCTGTTGCAGAGCCGGTGCGTCCAAAGACCAATCCGCCTGCAGCGGTACGCCCACAGGCGTGCCGCCCAGCGCGATGGTCAGCAACCGGTACATACTGAACGTGGGCGTGGGAAAAACCGTGCGCGTGCCCGGCCCGCCGAAGCACACCAGCAGGTCGCGAATAATCTCGTCCGAGCCGTTGCCCAGCAGCACCTGGTGGGCGGATACGCCCTCTCGCTCAGCCAGGGCCTTGCGCAGTTCCCGGCACTCGCTATCCGGATACCGGTTCCAGGCGGCCTGGGCAAAGGTTTCCCATATCTCGCGCTTCAATTCCTCCGGGAAATCAAAGGCGCTCTCATTGGCGTCCAGGCGGATGCGCGGGCCGCTGGGTTCGGCCTCATACGGCCGCAAGCCGCGCACTTCCGGTTTTATCCATTCTTGAAGCCGTTCCAGCCGGCTGTCCATATCGATTCTCCTTGGTAGGGAACAGGCATGCCTGTTCCCTACTGAATTAGCGGCGCGATCGGCGTTTTTTCGGCAGACCGCCCAGCCTAAGCCGGATGGATTCGGCGTGCGCCCGCAATCCCTCGGCCCCGGCAATTGCAATCGCTGCCGGCCCTTCTTGCCGCACACCCCAGGGTGCGTAAGCCACCACGCTGGTGAACCTCTCGAAATCCCGCACGGACAAGGGCGAGGACCAGCAAGCGGTCCGGCCCGTGGGCAGGACGTGATTTGGTCCCGCGATATAATCCCCCAAAGCCTGGGCCGTGTCCGGCCCGAGAAACGCCGCGCC
>JAUXBQ010000268.1 GCA_030619365.1 candidate division FCPU426 bacterium
ACCCGGACAAGTGGCGGTATTGGGAGCTGGGCGCGTGGGGCGGGCCTGGATCAAGGTTTTGCGGGAGAAGGGAATCAACGTAGTCGCGGCCCTGGATATAGACCCGCGCAAGCACGGGCACGCCATTCAGGGCGTGCCCATTGTGCCGTACACCGATATCCGGACATATCCCCGGGAATTTATTCTGGTGGCGGTGGGCAAGCGCGGCCAGCGCGAAGTGATCCGGGATTTTCTTGGCCGGTCCGGACGCGAGGAACGACGAGATTATTTATGCGTTGCCTGATTGGGCCGGATTCGCCATCTGAAGCCAGGTGAAAGTGGCAGTGAGGATGAAGCATTATGAGAGATAAATTAGTGGTGGGTATATTGAGGGAAACCAAGGCGGCTGAGCGCAGGGCCCCGGTAACGCCACAGGACGTGGAATGGCTGGTGAAGCGGGACGTGGCGGTGGAGGTGGAATCCAGCCCAACGAGGATTTTCAAGGATGATGACTATAAGCGGAATGGCGCCCGGGTGGTGGACAGGTTTCGCCAAGCCGGCCTGTTGCTGGGCATAAAAGAACCCAGGGTAAAGGATTTATACCCGAAAAAAATATATATGGTGTTCTCGCATACCAGCAAAGGCCAACTGCAGAATATCCCCTTGCTCAAGGCCTGCTTGAAGCAGGGCATAACCCTCGTTGACTACGAGAAAATCGTGGATGTTTACCACCGGCGGCTCGTTTATTTCGGGAAATTCGCGGGTATTTGCGGTGTTTTGGACAGTCTGCATTATTTCGGGAAAAAGCTGGAAAGGCAGGGGATTAAGAATCCCTTTGTCCTGATCAAACCAGCCTCGCAGTATTCCTCCCTGCAGTCCGCGAAACGGGCCGTGGCAGAGGTCTATGAGCGTATTGAGCGCCAGGGGTTGGATAAGCGGCTCACGCCGTTTATTATCGGCATCACCGGCCACGGCAATGTTTCCAGGGGAGCGCAGGAAATTTTGAGCGGACTGAATCCCCTGGATATTCATCCCCAGAACATGCTGCGGTTCGTTGCTCATCAAAAAAAGGAGCGCCGGGGAATATATAAAATCGTTTTTCTGCGGGAAGAAAAATTCCGCGCCAAAAACGGCAGCGGATATTACTTTGAGGAGTACTTAAAAAACCCCGGACAATTCGAATCTAATTTGGACGTCTACCTTCCACACCTGAATGTGCTTATCAATACCAGTTATTGGGATAAACGTTATCCGCGCCTGGTCACCAAGAAAATGGTAGAGCGCTTGTCGCGCTTGAACCCTTTTCGGCTGGAATTTATCGGGGACATAACCTGCGATGTCAACGGTTCGATTGAATTGACCTACAAAGCCACCACGCCTCAGAATCCCGTGTTCACGTATGCCACCCAGCGCAGGCAATACGTGGACGGCTTCCAGGCCCAGGGAGTGACCATCCTCGCGGTTGATAACCTGCCCTCGGAACTGCCCAAGGACGCTTCCCTTGAATTCAGCCGCTCCATCCGCGACTATGTGTATCAGATCGCGCTGCACGGCGCCACGGATGTCACCCAGCATGCCGCGCTGCCCGCTGAAATACGGCGGGCGGTCATAACCCAGCGCCATAAGTTGACCAAGGATTTTGCTTATCTGAAAAAGTATGCTTGAAACGCCTGAGCGCGGCGGTCAATTTATTTCCTGGGAAAAGAATCTGATTAGTAGTATGAATAGGAGAATACATTGCCGTCCAAATAAACGCCGCCTCCCGGACGATCTCGTTGAACCCTTTTATTTTTTAATTTGGATACGTGTGAGGAGAATATTCAAATGAAATATATGGCAGAAGCAGTCGTCAATATAAGAGAAATAGTGAGGCGAAAAGGTGAGGAAGTTGAACAAGCAGTCCTGGCAAAGCTTTCGCCCGAAGCTGCCCAAATATATCAAACCACTATGCCGACGAAAAAAATTCCGATTGAGATAGCGGTACAGGTCTACGAAGCAGCAGCATCAGTTCTTTATCCCGGCAATCCATGGGGAAAACAAGAATTAGCCCGCTTGAATGCGCGCAAGGATATAACCGGAATTTATAGAATCATTCTCCAAATTGTTAACACGCCTATGGTTATTAAGAAAGCCAGCCAATTATGGAAGCTGTATCATGAGAAGGGCCAGGCTTTTGCCGAAAAAAGCGGAGAGGATAAAGTGATTTATTTTACAGTAGAAGACTATCCGGAATTGCCGCAAACATTCCGTGAAATATTATGTGGTTATATTCAGGGTTTAGCTGAACTGACTGGCGCAAAAAATATCCGGGTCATTCACGACAATACAGATCCTAATGCCTGGAAATGGAAAATAACCTATGAATAAGCTGGTGGGAAATGGTGCCAGGCACCGGAAAAGCCAGGAAGCAGGGGACACCAGAAATTCGGCTTGACGCGTCCTTGCCTTCCAAAGCCTTTTATGATGCGTTGGGATACGCCACCATTCGCAGGGCTTTCGTTCCACTCACCAAGGGGAAACAATTGGATTATTACGAAATGCAGAAGAAATTACCGGGAGGGCATGATTGATGCTTAAAAAAATGCTGTATGTGATAGTCATCGGTGTTTTGGTCGCTTTTTACGGGGTGAACGGCCTGCAGCACCAATGGGCCGTGGGGCCGACCGTGCTCAGTATGACCGTGCTCCCGCTGTTCGCGCTGCTGGTCGCCGGCCGCAGCCTGTGGGGCGCGATGCCGGACATCATTTTCGGCATGATTGACACCGGGCTCCTGGTCATCCCGGCCCTGATCGGAGGCGCGCTCTTCGGCGTGGCCGGCGCGATCGCGGGCGGCGTGATCGGCGATGCGCTGACCGACGCCATTGCCGGGTTTTTCGAGGGCAGCATTGCCGAATGGCTGCGGAAGCAGGGGATCTCCGAGTCGCGGGAGTCCGTCACCAGTGCGCTGGGCAAAATGACGGGTTGCTTTCTCGGCAGCGGATCGGTTCTCAGCATCGCCCTGCTCATGGGCATACAGCCTACGTTTCATTAAAAAGCAGGGGCACCCTTTACGGGTGCCCTAACCAGTGCGCCCGCATTGTCCGTCAGGGCGACCGCAAGGGTCGCCCCTACTATTTTTTATACACCAATGCCGCCACGATGCCCATGACCAT
>JAUXBQ010000038.1 GCA_030619365.1 candidate division FCPU426 bacterium
ATAACCGGGCCACCTTGAAACAAAGCAACCAACTCACACAGAACCGCATTGATCTCACCCTAAACGATAAGATTGACGGAGCCTGGTACCGTCTTTCAGCTGAAATTCCCGAGGGTTACCGGGTGCGTAGAATTTTTCGTGCAGATGGCCTGGAAATCGCGAACCGGGGGGAAATGGTCGGAAGCAAAGATGAAATAAGCGGCGAGAATATTGTTTGGTATACCGAAGGCAATCGATTGGTTTTTTACGATGACCCCATCCATGGGTACACGATCGTTATAAGTCCTCCAGGGCCAAGCAATTCTCTGTTTGTCGAGATTGCACGCGCTGACCGGGTGTTGGACAGTGGTGGTCAGATCAGCACAATTTGCTATCCCTATAACGGGGGGCAACCCACATCAGCTTCGGATCACTGCGGTCGTAATAATGATTTTAATTTAGCCAATGACTCGGAAGGACGGTGGGGAGGGAGTAAAGCCGCCCTGCGTTTCACTGCCGGGAGCACAGTGCAATACGGACATGGCGGTGGAATGGATCTGGGGCCCACCGGCCGTTTTGTCGAACTCTCCCGTAATTATACCAATATCCAGGAAACACCGAACGGCGATATGGAATCCGTTATTGTTACCGAATTGAGCATGGCGAGCGGGTCGCCCATTCCTGTGACCATTACCCAAAAAATAATTATTCGTGAAAACATGAAATGGTTTGCCACGATTTATTACATAAAAAATTGGCATGGGAGCACGCAGGCCACGAGTCTCCGTTTCTTTCAGGGTGTGGATTGGAATTTCAATGGCAGCAATGCCAATGACAGTTGTGCCTACGATTCCACCAATGACACTGTGTATGGCTACAAACCAACCGGCAGCCCGGTTTCTTATGGCGGGTACTCCGGATTTGCCGCTTCAGCCCAGCACGATGTTCGGGACTATTGGAATAATTACAATAATATCCGCAACGACAACCTGCAAAACCAGAACAGCTATTCTGGAGATGCAGCCACATCGCTATCCTGGGACCAGGCCAGTTTGGCGGCAGGCGCTGCCTGGGTGGTGCCCATCGTCTGGGCTTATGGGAACACCATAGGCGGAACCGCGCAACAAGACATGCACGACGGAATTGATTACGGTAAAGCGCGTCTGCATGACGCGGGTGTGGATGAAATTACAGCTCCGGATGACGGCAAGACCTTTAATCCGAGTCTTACTTCGTTTGTGGATATTGACGCCACTGTGGCGCTGTACGGTTTGCAGGATTTTTACGGCTTGCCGGTCCATGTATCCATTACCTCCACCGCGCCTGCGTTCACACCGATTGATGTAACCTTTACAGCTGTAGATCTCAGCGTGCCGGACGCCGAGACTGCAACAGTGACATGTAGCTTTGACATCTCCAGTGTCCCGGCAGGGACGTATACTGCGAAAATATATACGGACTTAGACGGAGATACCAGCTATTCTGATCAGAGTCCAGGCAATAATTCCAAGAGCATATCCTTTGTGGTTGGCAGTTTTACCATGGATCCAGACGGGAGTGCCACGGTCGCGGCCGGAGCAACAGAATACTATGGAGTTTCGCTGACCAGCAGTACAACCAGTGATCGATATGACCTGCCAGTCTCAGCTTCTTCCCAAGCATGGGCCACCCGTTTGCTCACCTATCCTGCCGGGGTTACCATTGCTGCGGATTATGACGGAGACGGAGTCTGGGATTATATTCAGAGCGGTTATGATACCAACACAAACGGCGAGCCGGATGTTCAACTCAATGCTGGAACACCTGTTTTTCTGCTCCTAGTCAAAAGTCTTCCCACAGACGCAAATGGTGGCGATACAGATACCACGGTTTTAACCGGAAACCAGCAGACCGGCAGTTTAACAGACGTGGCAAATTTTATTACACAGTGTACGTATCCCTCTTCAGTAACAAAAACACTCTACCTGCACGATAGTGTGGAAAGTTACGCGCTCTATACCACTGTTGAAACAGATCCAGCAGGGACATATACTCAAATTAATTTGTACGATCAAGAAACGTGGATAATGAATCCAGCCATGGCAGAGGATTTTCGCATAACCTCGAACGTATCCATACCTTTGGTGGTTACTTCAAACAACAGACGAATCAATTGCCACGTCACTTTGTTTTACACAAATGGAACGGACTTGTATCAAATTGGCGAGGATACCATTACCAATATTAGGATTGATAATAGCGCCCCCACAACCCGAACGTTTACCATTGGCGTACCAACCGCAGTCACGGTTCCGTCAGGATATAAACTTGCGCTGCGTATAGTGGCAGAACGCTTTAACGGAACGTCGCAATACCTCCGAATATATCACTCCAGCACACAGCAATCGCGGATAGCCATGACCACCACCAGCTATATCACGGTTGATTCCATTCAGGTATTTGACTCGGCAGGTAATACGCGCAGCGCGTTAGAGGCCATTGGCGGTGGTTCGTCCGGATCCTTTAGTGCCATGATTAGTGATCCGTTGGGCGCCTATGACATTACCGGCGCCACGATCATCATCGTGGATTCGGCCGGAACCACGCGCGTGAACGGCGCGGCCATGACTTTATTGGATACGGATTCCAGTTCGCCCGCCTTGTGGAAATGGTATGAATATCAATATACGTTCCCTTCCACACCCACGGGCCTGTGGACCGCGTTTATCACGGCCACGGAAAGCAATGGTGTCACCCAGGATAGCTTGCATGAATTCTTTGTGGGCGCGCCGGATTTTGTCGGGATATTTCCCGATATATCAAGCCAGCCGATGAATGGCTCGCGCAATTTAACCTGTCAAGTATTTGATAGTTTGGGGAATTCGCTTTCATCCGTGCAATCGATTACCTTAACAGCCACAGGTTCAGCGGCCTTTACAGCGCCTTCAGCAGGAAATCCCATTGTGGTGACCTCTGGTGTTGACGGTTCAGTAGTCGCAACACTCACGGACGGAGTTCCGGAGTCTGTGACCATTACGCCCAGCCACGCCTGGGGCACGCAGGCCAATGACCTGATTGCCCTGACCGTTTTCAGAGGGCCGGACCACGCAGTGGCCACGGCGGACGACGGCAGCGCGGTCACGGGCGCGGCTGGTCCAGGTGAGGATGTCACCCTGCAACTCTATGATGACACGGACACGGCAGTGGGCGTTGTCCGCTGGGTTACCGTGACTGCCAGCAACTCCGCGTATTTTGCCGCGGTCCCGGGCGGGTGGACCAATCTCGGCGGCACGGCGTATGGATTTACAGATGCCAGCGGACAAGCGGTTTTAAATGTACGGGATACCGTGGCTGAGACAGTGAGCGTGGAACCGAATACCAGTGAATGGGGAAATCACGCCAATGATGTGGCCGCCTCTGTTATGTTTGTCGCGGGAGGCGCGGATCACTTGATCATCACAGATCCCACAGGAACACCCGTAACCGCGGGTGGCACCCGTGTGCTAAATATCCAAGTGGTGGACGCGGATGGCAACAATGTCGCCAGCGCGGAAGCCATCATGGTTACGGCGGGCGGTGATGCCACTTTCTCCGCCACCTCGCTCGCCGGAGCCGTGGGCGTGGGCACGAACTACGTGACCGGAACCACGGCCGGCACTGGCTCGGCCACCATCACGATTACGGATCAAACCGCGGAACTGGTCTGGGCCACGCCGAATTCTTCCACCTTGCCGGGGTCCACGACCGTACCGGACCGGGATGTGCCGGAATCCGTCCAATTCATTACCGGCGGGCCGGACCATGTGGTTGCCTCCCCTCCGTTGCAGTGGGTCCTCACCGGTAATACGGCCCTGGTGGATCTGCAGATCACTGACCAGTACGGCAATGTGACTTCTTCAGCCTCGGTTCTTACCGTGACCACCAATGGGACCAGCTTGTTTACCGGCACCACGCTGGTGAATCACGGGCCGCTGGGTGTCCAGAACGTTACGGGCGTGGCTGATGCCAATGGCTGGGCCCAGATGACCCTTTACAACGAAAATCCCAATACGAATACTGTAACCGCCAGCGGCAGCGGTTTTCCGAATGTGGTGGCCGACGTTTCAGCCCTGGTGGCTTGGAGTAATAATCCGCCCACGCCGACCAGCACACCCACCTACACGTTTACGCCAACCGGCACGTCAACTCTGACGCGCACACCTACGCCGACCGCGTCTCCTTCTTTTACGGCAACTCCCAGCGCCACGCCGAGCGCCACGTTCACGGCAACCGCAACCGCTACAGCGACGTTCACGGCGACCTCAACTGCGACGCCGACATTCACGGCGACCTCGACAGCTACGTCAACGTTCACTGCGACCTCGACCGCCACGCCGACGTTTACAGCGACCTCGACGGCTACACCGACGTTCACAGCGACATCAACGGCCACACCGACGTTCACAGCGACATCAACGGCCACACCGACGTTCACAGCGACTTCGACCGCTACGCCGACGTTCACAGCAACCTCGACCGCCACGCCGACCTTTACCGCTACGCCGACGCACACACCGAGTTTTACCGCCACGCCGACTTATACGGCCACGCCCACGGCCACGCCGACTTATACGGCGACGTCCACCGCGACCCCGACTTATACGGCTACATCGACCGCGACCCCGACGTTCACGGCGACCTTTACGGCCACACCCACGTTTACCGGCACATCCACGGCCACGCCGACGTTCACCGTCACGTCCACCGTGACGCCTACGTTTACGGCGACATCCACGGCCACGCCGACGTTTACCGCCACGTCCACGGCCACGCCGACGTTTACGGCGACGTCCACCGCGACCCCGACTTATACGGCTACATCGACCGCGACCCCAACACTTACAGGCACCCCGACGGTCACACCGACTTACACCAGCACGTCCACGGCCACGCCGACGTTTACCGCTACGTCCACGGCCACGCCTACTTACACCGCGACCGCAACGGCCACACCGACGTTTACAGCGACTACGACGGCCACGCCGACCTTCACAAGCTCGTCGACCGCAACCCCGACACTTACAGGCACTCCGACGGTCACACCGACTTCCACCAGCACGTCTACGGCCACGCCGACGTTCACGGCCACGTCTTCCGCGACCCCGACGTCCACCGCAACCTTGACCGCCACCCCGACGTTCACCGCAACCTTGACCGCCACGCCGACGTTCACCGCAACCTCGACCGTTACGCCGACGTTCACCGCGACATCAACCGCTACGGCGACATTCACGGCCACGCCAACAGCGACGCCGACTTACACCAGCACCTCCTCCGTTACGCCGACGGTTACGCCGACACTGACCGGCACGCCGACCGGAACGCCCACACTCACCGCGACGCCGACGGCTACGCCGACACTGACCGGTACACCGACCGGAACGCCCACACTCACCGCGACGCAGACGGCCACGCCAACCCTGACCATGACGCCCACGGGCACCTCCACGCTGACCGGTACGCCGACCGCCACGCCGACCTTTACGGCTACCAGCTCGGCCACGCCGACCTGGAGCGTGACACCGCTGGATACAGCGACATTTACGGTCACGCCGACCGCGACGCCAACGTTTACTTCCACCGGCACGGGTACGCCGACGTTTACAGCCACCAGCACCGCGACGCCCTCGCATACCGCGACCGAGACCAACACGCCGACATTTACAGCCACCAGTACCGCAACGCCGACCAACACGCCCACGTCCACTCCAACTCTGAGCGCGACCCCGACGAATACGCCGTCCCTGACCGCGACGCCCACGGCCACCCCGACCAATACGCCCACTTACACCATGACCCAGACCGGCACTTCGACCGAGACCGCAACTCTGACCGCCACGCCCACGCATACGCCCACACCGACGAATACGCCGACCTCGACCGGGACTCCCACGTCCACGCTTACGAATACAGCCACGCCGACCTTGACCTCCACCCCGAGCATCACCCACACGTTCACCACCACGCCCACGCTTACGAATACCGCCACGACGACCCAGACACCGACCATCACGCCCACTCCGACCCAGTCGCCGACCCCTACCGTGACGCCCACGCGTACCAATACGCCCACCATCACCATGACCGCCACGGTTACACCCACGGCCAGCGTGACGCCCACTCTGACCGCCAGCGCCACCATTACACGCACATCCACGGTTTCGCCCACACGCACGAACTCGCCCACGGTCTCGCCCACGCCCACGGAAGTGGCCAGCATCGAATTCACGCTGATCGTGCTGGATTCCACCGGCGCCCGTGTCCGGACCTTGCTGGAAACCGAGATACTGCAAATCGCGAATGACTTCCAACTCTCGGCGGACATCTTGAACGCCGACGGCCGCGAACAACTGCGAATCTGGGCGGAGGGCCTGTTTGAAAGCTTCTGGGATGGCACCAATGAAGAAGGCAAGCTGGTGGCCAGCGGGCAATATTTCATCAAGGCGGAAAGCACGGACCGGCTGGACCGGACCACCACCGTGATCAAAGCCATCACCGTAAACCGTCCGTTCGTGGCCGTTATCGACAGCACGCGCCTCTCGCCCAACCCAGCCCGGGATACGGTCCGGATCTACGCCCGCACCCGCCTGGCCGGGGCCGAGGTCCGGGCCAGGGTCTATTCCGTGGCCGGAGAATTAATTGCCAAGCTGAACTTCGGTTCCGCGGATGTCGTTACTTGGGACATGACCAATCGGAGAGGTGAACGTCTGGCCAGCGGCGTGTACATTGTCGTGGTTCTTGCCAGCGACCCGGTGACCGGTCAGACCGAGCGGAGAATGATCAAATTGGCGGTGCTGCGATGAGGAGCGGGCGAGTGAGCGGAATTTTGATTCTGGTCCTGCTGACGGCCTTGGCCGGAACGGCCCGGGCCGGGCTGTATGAAAAGGGCGGGGCCATTGGCCTGGGCGCCCGGGCCATGGGGCTGGCCGGCGCTTACACCGCCCTGGCCGAGGACGAGACCGCAGTGTGGTGGAACCCGGCCGGCCTGGGGGAGATAGACACCCTGCGGTTCGGCACTTCCCTGGAGTCGCTCTACGACGGCCGTCAGCGGTCCCTGAACCTGATGGGCGCCATGCCGCTCCCGGCTGGCGCGGCCATGGGTTTTAATTGGTCGCACAATTACTACGATCAGTCCGCGGAAATGAACGCCGACACCGTATCCCTGGCCGGCAGCCTGCCGCTTTCACGGGATCAGCGGCTGCGCGTGGGCGCGGGCGTAAAATTCCTGTTTGGAAACCTGCAATACCCGGACCAGGCCTATCAGGGCGTGGGCTTGGACGCAGGACTGCGCTACAAACTGCCCCTGCTGAATCCCGAGCAATTCCTGATCCTGGCCCTGCGCGTTCAGGACCTGGATACGCGCATTCACTGGAGCAGCGGTCTTAGCGAACAAGTTCCGCAAAGCGTGGCTCTGGGCTCGGCCCTGCATATCGATCAATATACCTCGGTTGCTCTGGATCTTGAGTACGTGCAATCAGGACAGGAGGAAAACCAACAGACCAGGATTCTGCGCCTCGGCCTGGAACGGTGGTTTCAGGACGTGGTCGGCGTGCGGGCCGGGTATATGCTGGATGACGCCTACGTCGGGACGTTTAGTTTCGGCGCGGGCGTAAAAACATCCGGACTGGAGTTCCAGTACGCCCTGCTCGGCCAGATTTCGAGCTTGGGCGTGTCCCATCGTCTGACCGTGAATTACGGCCTGTCGAGCTTCCCGCCCGAAGCCGCACCCCGTCCCACGCCCCAGCCCACGCCTTACGCGCCGGAGGCGTACCAGGCCGAACTCATCGCCCTGCCGGAAGTCTTCTCCCCGCGTGGAGAGGGCCTGGCCAATACCGTGGTGTTCCAAATGCGTCTGGTGCAGGGCGACTGGGCGCAGGTCGGCGCCTGGCGGCTGCAGCTGGAGGACAGCGGGGGCAAGGTCGTGCGCAAATTTCACGGGAAGGAGTATGCCGAGCAATTTGTTTGGGACGGCCGGGACCAACTGGGCCGGTTCAGCCCGGACGGGACGTATCTGGCCCGCCTGCAGTTCTTTGACGAAAAAAAGGGACTTCTGGGCGAAGACCTGGTCTCGGTCCTGATCAAGAGCCCGCTGCCGAAAATCGGCTTTAACCTGGTGCCCCGGAAAGTCACGCTGTTCCAGGACCAGGCCGCCCAGCCGGTCTCCATCCGATTTACCAATATCGCCGATTTGCCCGAGGTCACCTGGTTTGTGACCGTGCAGAGCGGCAGCGGCCGGACGGTGAAAACTTATCAAGGGGAAGGCTCGCTGCCGTACCGCCTGGCCTGGGATGGCTTGCGCGCGAACGGTCAGCCGCTGACCGCGGGGACTTACACCGTACAAGTGGACGTCTCCGACGACGTGGGACAGACCTTGAGCGTGCAACGGGCTCTGCCGGTGGTGCGGATCAAACCCAAGCTCGAAATGCAAATCAAGCCCCGGCTGATCAATTTGGCCGATAAACAAGGGGCCAAAGCGACGTTTACCCTGGGCGTCCAGCCGCGCAGCGAAGTCCGGGCCTGGAAGATCGAGATTCGCCTGGCCCAATCCAAACAATTAGTGCGGCTCCTGTCCGGAAACGGCGCGCCGCCGTCGCGCGCGGTCTGGAACTGCCGGAACGACCAGGGACACTTGGTGTCCCCGGGCCGCTATTTCCAGGCCCAGCTCATCGTCACGTTCAACGGGAATCACGAAGTTGCCGGACCGGTGCTGGCCGTGGCCACGGATATCGGGACCGAGCAAGCCGGACGGTCCCTGGCCCTGCACCTGACCATGGCCACCTTCACGCCCGGGTCCTCCACCATCCCGCTGGGGGATTTCAAACGGCTCAAGCAGGCCTCGGAAACCGTGAAAAAATACGCCAAGCGCTACCGCCTGCAGATCAAGGGATACACGGATAACCGGGAGGCCAAGGGGAAAGAGTTGGAACTCTCCTGGGAGCGCGCCCGGAAAGTGCGGGATTACCTGAATTCCTCCGGCGCGATACCGAATAACATGATGGAGATCGTTGGCTACGGCGCGCGCCTGCCCCTGGCGCCGGAAACCACCGCGGCCGGCCGGGCCAAGAACCGGCGAGTGGAAGTGGTCCTGATCATTCAGAAATAAACACGAACGCGGGAATTCGCTGTGGTCTTGACATTCGCGGAAACCAACGGTATGATCGTGGAAATACGGCTTAGTCCGCGACCATGGCCGTGGTTCGTTCCGCAGCGGGCAACCGGGAACGATAGTAATCATTGAGGAGCTCTATGCTGAGAAAGATCGGCGGCATTATCTTTTTTACCTTCCTCGGTATTTTCATGCTGTCGGTATGGTTTCAGAATTATTATTTCGTCAGCGAAGTCGCCAGTGACGGATTGGTGCTGGAAGTCTGGAACAAACCCCCCTCCCGCCAGGTCAAGGAACGCAAACTGTGGGAAGAGACCGTGCTCAGGTTCGAGCAGGAAAACCCGGACATAAAAGTCAACGGGCTCGAACTCCGGTTTTCCCCGCAGGAATTCGTCACCGCCATGGCCGGAGGCAAAGGGCCGGATGTTATGCACATCTGGATCGGGACCCTGACCATTCTGGCTCGCCAGGATTTTATCGCGCCCATGGATGACTACCTCGCGGATTGGGATCAGAAGGATTACATTCCCGAAATCGTGTGGGAGCCGACGCAGATTGACGGCACCACTTTCGGCGTACCGCGGGACACCTATTTCACCGTGCTGTTTTACCGCAAGGATCTGTTCCGCCAGGCCGGCCTGGATCCCGAACACCCGCCCCGGAACTGGGATGAGCTGGTTGAATTCGCGCGCCGGCTAACCGATACCGACCAAGGGCAGTACGGGTTGGGACTGCCGCCGACCACCTGGAATCTCATGGATTTCGTTTGGCAGAACGGGGGCGTGCTGATTCAGCGCGACTCCCGAGGCCGGTTGGAAGCGTCCCTGTCTTCTCCGGAGGTCGTGCAGACCCTGCAATTCTGGCGGGACCTGAAAGAGAAATATCACGTGCTGCCGCCCAACGCCCTGGCCACCCACGAGGACATCGCCCAGATGTTCGCGCTGGGGAAAGTAGCCATGATGATGGGCGTAGCCAACCAGTTGCCCATCCTGATCAATAAATACGGCCTGGATTTCAGCGCCACCGGCATCGCGCCGCTGCCAGCCGGCCCGAATGGCCTGCGCGCTTCGCACGCGGGCGGGGAAGTGTTCATTATCAACGCCAGCATTCCCGAGGCTCGGAAAAACGCGGCCTGGAAGTACATTAAATTTGAACTCTCCCCCGGCAACCAACTCTGGAAATGGGTACGTATGAACGAACTGAAAATGACCATTTTTCCGGGCGCGTTTTCCGCCTCCACTAATCTGCTGAATATGCCGGAATTCGCTATGGTGAAAGAGGAACTGGAATTTGTCCGCAACGAGCCCCATTTCCCGGAATGGGTGCTGATGAAAGACGCCCTGGACCGTGATTTGCTTCAGGCGATTTTCGTGAATCCCAACCTCCATCTGGAAAATTACGTTCAGATGTTCAACTTGAAAATCAACAAGCGGTTTTTTCCGTTTGACCAGGAAAAGCGCCGTCCCTGATCCCACGGCTGGGGCGGGGGAGGAATAGAAGGAGTAAGGAATGGCAAAGCAAAGGCCAAAGCGATTACCGACGGATTTTTTTGACCGCCTGCTCTCCAATCAGACAGACGATCAAATGAACGACCTGTTGACCTCCATCGTGGACGAGCAAATCACGCCCACGGCCGAGCCTCCGGCCGATAGTCCGCCGCCACCGGAAGCGCTCCCGGCGAAATCGCTGCGCCAGACCATCCATCATGACAAAATCGAGGATTCCATCGTCACCCGGGACGAGACTCTGGATGAGGAACCGATCACCGGGGAACAGGAATCCCCCCTGGATGATTTAATTCCCCGGACCACCCGCATGCAGGCCCCCGGGCCGCGCGCCAAACGGCCGCCGCTCGAACCGCGGGCGCCGGTAAGCGCCGCGCCTCCGGAAGCGGCTGTAATTCCGCCCCAAGTGCCGCCCGCGCCGCCCAAGGCGAGAATTCCCGGGTTGGAAAGCCTGGAAATGCCTCCCGAACATCTGGACGCGGCGCCGTCTGCCGAACCCCCGGCAAGAGAAGAAGAAGTCCCCACGGAGGACGCGGGTGTATCCCGGGTCGTGAGCGCGCCCCCGCCGGGCGTGCACGGCGCGCCGGAGGATTGGCAAGCCGGCATGCCCGCGCCCCCGGAAATGCCGCTCCCTCCCGAAGAGGCCGTTGCAGCCGAACCGACGGTCTTGCCGGAAGAACCGGCGGCCGAACCTCCGGTTCGTGCCCGGCCGGAGGCGCCCCCGGAAGCGCCTGCAGCTGCAGCCGAAACCGCGCCCATAGCCACGGACTTGGCCCACACCCGGATCCAGGCCCGCTGGCAGCGTTCCCGCCGGAAGCCCAAGCTTCCCAAGATGGCCAAGCACGTCGATCCTATTGTCGTGTTACCGCCGAAAGTGGACCAGTTCAACGTGCTCTTCGGCGACCTCAGCCGGACGAAGGAGCGCTTTGTCTTCAACAAAATGCACCGTGCGGCACTGGTCTTCCTGCTGCCGGGCTTTATCGCCTTTTCGCTGTTTTCCTGGTATCCGATGCTCAAAGGATTATTTATCTCGTTTTACGACTATCACCCCACCGGAATTTCAACCTTTATCGGTTTTCAAAACTACGCCCGGGCCTTTTACGACGTTATGTTCTGGCGAACGCTGGCGCACGCCGGCTGGTTCTGCTTCCTGGTGCTGCTGCTGGGGTTCTGGCTGCCGATTCTGCTCTCGGTCTTTATTAACGAATTACGGCTGGGGCGGGGACTGTTTAAGTTCGTATTCTTTTTGCCGTTCTTGATGCCCACGGTGCCGGCGGCAATTTTATGGAAATGGATCATGGACCAGGGGTTCGGGATACTGAACGCGCTCATCGCCCTGCTGCCCATCGCTGATCCGCACATTGGCTGGCTTACCGACCCACGGCTGGCCCTGTTCTCCATCGTGATGGTGTACATCTGGAAAAACACCGGGTGGGCGATACTGATCTATTCCGCGGCCCTGGGGAATATCGATGAAACCATGTATGAGGAAGCGGAGATCGACGGGGCTTCCTTGTGGGACAAGATCAAAATCGTCACCTTTCCCGCGATGCGCACCGTGGTCTCGGTCATGCTGATTATTACCATCATCAACACCCTGCAGCTCTTTACCGAGATCTACATTATGACCAACGGCGGACCCATGAATTCCACCGAGGTAATCGCAACGTATATTTACAAACAGGCGTTTTTCTACATGGACATAGGGTATGCGTCGGCCCTCTCCATTCTGCTGCTGCTGATGCTGCTGTTTATCACGATCTTCCGGCTGCGCCGGCTCGAGCCGGGAGGAGGATAAGCCCATGCCTTACTACGCCCGCGGATTACTTTCGCCGAGCGAAAAGAAACGCCCGGCCCTCCGGATTGCCATGGGGCTGGGCACGCTGGGGATTTGCATCCTGGCCGCCGTAACCCTGGTGCCGTTTTTATGGATGGTGGCCACCTCGCTGGCCCCGGCCCAGGCCATGTTTAGCTGGCCGCCCCGCTGGTTCTACGGGCAGTTGGATTGGTCCTCCTACTTCATTGCCTGGCAGCACGTGCCGTTCGCCACTTACATTTTCAATTCCTTGATCCACTGCTTCGGCGTGGTGCTGGGGCAGTTGCTGATCTCGGCGCTGGCCGCCTACGCCTTTGCCAAGCTGAAACCGCCGCTGGGCAAGCTGCTGCTGATCCTCTTTCTGCTCACGTTGATGATTCCGGCCGAGAGCCTCTTGATCCCCTTATATCTGGTGATGAAGAGTTTTCCGGCCGAGAACCTGCCCAACGTGAATTTGATTTCCACGTTTTGGGGCCTGATTCTGCCGACCGTGGTTTCGGCCTTTAATATTCTCATTCTTAAAAGCTTTTTCGAGCGCCTGCCCAGCGACCTGATCGATGCCGGCCGCCTGGACGGCTGCTCGGAGTGGCTTATCTTCCGAAAAATAGTGATCCCGGTCTCCATGCCCATCCTGGTGGTTCTGGGAATCTTCGGGTTTATCACCACCTGGAACAGCTTTTTCTGGCCGTTGATCGTGCTCAATAATCCCAAAATGTACACCCTCATGGTGGGCGTGCAAAAAATGGTGGAAACCGGGGAGCCCTGGAACGTCATCATGGCGGTAGTCACCCTGACCACGCTGCCCACAATATTCCTGTATTTCGTTTTCCAGAAATACATTGTTCGCGGCGTGATATTTACCGGGATGCAGGTATAGGGAAGGGTGACATAATGAGCAGTATTCATTACTCTCAGTAAAAATACCAGGAGGTTGAAATGGCAAAACGATTGGGATGCTCGCGCAAGGCCGTGAAACAGGAACTGGACATGGCGGATCACGCAGCCCGGCTGCGGGCCATCCCCGGCAATCCTTGGGAAATCATCCGGGGACTGATCATCTGGCTGGCCGCGGGCGTGTTGTTGTTCGCCCTGGTCTGGCTGGCGCTCGGACGTTGACCCCGGACCTCGCTCGCCGTTTTCACTCCTTCACGCAAAAACTCAAGCAATGGCTGACGCCCCGACGCCTGGCTCACGTCCAGGCCACCGCCCGGTTGGCCGCGGACCTGGCACCCCGCCAGGGTCTGGATCCGGGTCGCGCCTACCTGGCCGGCTTACTGCACGATTGCGCCCGTGATCTCAACCCGCGCCAACTCCGGCATTTACTGAAAAACTATCGCGGCAAATATTTTCCGGCCGCCACCCGGGCCGCGCCCGGCTTGTGGCACAATCCGGCCGGCGTCATGCTGGCGCGCAACCGCTTCCAGGTCAAGGATCCCCTGATCCTGCGCGCCATTGCCCTCCATTCCACGGGCGCGAGTCGCATGACCACGCTGGATAAATTGGTTTACGTGGCGGACTACTGCGAACCTCTGCGAAAGCACCCCGGAACCCGCGGCCTGCGCCGGCTGGCTGGAAAGAACCTGGCGGCCGCCGTGGCCGGCGTTACCCGAAGCAAGATCGCTTATCTCGTCTCGCGGGGAATTCCCCTGCATCCGCAGACACGACAATTGGCCCGGCGATGCGGGATAAAAATTCCGAAAGTTATTCCTCTACAATATAAAACCAAATAAATAAATCCTGGCCATCACTGGAATTTATTTCTGAATTGTTCCTGGATTCCGGCGTTCGCCGGAATGACGTGACTTATTAAAGATCGTCACCCCGGCGGAAGCCGGGGTCCAGCGCAATTTGGACAGTCGAAAATATGTTGAGGAATAACGATCGGTTAAAACGAACGGATCCTAGGAGGCAGGCGCAGGTTCGGCTGTCTGTTCGGCACCCAGCTTGGAAATTTTCAGCGTGTAAAGTTTGTCGGCCAGGGCCAGGAGCTGGGTATGACCCCAGGTTCCCTGGTCAATCAAGCGTTTCATAAGGTATTCCGGCAGCACGTCCAGGCCCAAGTGCGCGCCGCTTATGGCCCCGGCCATGGCCGCGGTAGTGTCCACGTCACCGCCCACCCTGATCGCCGTGCATAGGGTTTGCCAGTAATCCTCCGGCGTCTTCAGGAAGGACCACAAGCTCCACAGAACGCTGGAGAGGACAAAGGGCGAGATGCCCTGCCAGACGCCCGCGTACTCGGAATCCACGCCGGTCTGGGAGATGGCGCTAAAGGCGTCTTCCGGCGGTAATTCCAGCCAGTGCTGCAAATTGAGCAGGTTGTCGGCAAAAAGCTCGCTCTGGGTCCGGGCCCACTGACTGAGCTGTTCCAGAAAGGCCTGCGGTTCGATGGTTTCCGATTGCAGGGCCAGGGCCACGGCCCCGGCCAGGGTAATGGAACCGGCCGAGCAGCGCGGATCCCGGTGCGTGATGCGGCTTTGATCATGCGCCGCGGCCAGCATTTTTTCCGGGTCATTGAAGTAGAATAAGCCGAGCGGACTGGCCCGCATGGCGCTGCCATTGCCCGCGGCCGGCGGAAAGATG
>JAUXBQ010000104.1 GCA_030619365.1 candidate division FCPU426 bacterium
AGCGTGAAGCGCAGAACGCCTTTCCCAAACATAGCAAAACCTCCCACTTGTGTACTTTCCCCGCTTACGCTAGATATTCCTGCAAAGACTTGACGCCTATTTCGCTTTGCTTGGCCGCCGCAATCCCCTCCACCGTGGCCTGGGCGGCCGCGACCGTGGTGATATAGGGCACCTTTTCCCGGATCGCCAGCTTGCGGATGTAGCTGTCGTCGTGGATGCTCTCCTCGCCCGAAGGGGTGTTGATGATCATGCCCACCTGTTTGTTCAGGATATCGTCGGTAATCGAGGGGCGGCCCTCATGCAATTTTAAGGTGGTTTCGCTGGTAATATTGTGTTTTTCCAGGAATTTCTGCGTCCCCCGTGTGGCCAGTATTTTAAAGCCCAAGTCGCTCAGCTTTTTGGCAACGGGCAATATGGCCTCTTTTTCCCGGTCCGAGACGGAGAGCAGGACCAGCCCTTCCTTGGGCAGCTTCAGGCCCGTGGCTTCCTGGGCTTTATAGAAGGCCTCGCCGAAGGTAGTGGCCAGACCGAGCACTTCGCCCGTGGCTTTCATTTCCGGACCCAGCACGGGGTCCACCACGTGGAACATGTTAAAGGGAAAAACCGCCTCTTTCACTCCCATATGGTTATTGGTTTTTTTCACGGAAACGTCCAGGTCCTTTAACCGCTTGCCCAGCATGACCTGGGTGGCGAGCTTGGCCATGGACAGGCCCATGACTTTGCTGACCAGGGGAACGGTCCGGGAGGCCCGGGGGTTTGCTTCCAGGATGTAGACCTGGTCCTTGACAATGGCGTATTGCACGTTCATCAGGCCCACGACCTTCAAGGCCTTGGCCAGTTTACGGGTGTATTCTTCCATCTGTTTGAGGGCGTGCGCGGAAATGGTCCGGGACGGAACCACGCACGCGCTGTCCCCGGAATGCACGCCCGCCAGTTCGATGTGCTCCATGACCGAGGGGATCACGGTGTCTTCGCCGTCCGAAATGGCGTCCACCTCGGCCTCGATGGCGTCCTCGAGGAATTTGTCGATGAGCATGGGATACTCCGGGCTGACCTCGGCCGCGCGCGCCACGTAGTCCAGGAGCATTTTTTCGTTGTACACGACGCGCATGCCGCGCCCGCCCAGGACAAACGAGGGTCTCACCATCAAGGGATAGCCGATGCGGCCCGCGACGTTCAGGGCTTCGTCCACCGAGCGCGCGATGCCGCTTTCCGGCTGGGGTATGCCCAGCTCTGTAACAATATCCTTGAATTTTTCCCGGTCCTCGGCCAGATGGATGCTTTCCGGACTGGTCCCTAAAATCTTCACCCCGGCTTCGGCCAGCTCCCGGGCGATATTCAGGGGCGTTTGTCCGCCAAACTGAACAATTACGCCTTCCGGTTTTTCTTTTTCGTAAATGCTGAGCACATCTTCCACGGTCAGGGGTTCAAAATAGAGTTTGTTCGAGGTGTCGTAATCCGTGGAAACCGTCTCCGGATTGCAGTTGACCATGACCGATTCCAGGCCCTCGTCCCGGATCGTGAAGGCCGCGTGCACGCAGGTGTAATCGAATTCAATGCCCTGGCCGATGCGGTTGGGACCGCCGCCCAGGATCATGATCTTTTTGTTGGGGGAAACCGGGACCCGGTCTTCCTTTTGATAAGTGGAATAGTAATAAGCGCCTTGCGCGCCGCTGACCGGGACTTCGTCATACGCTTCCTGCTTGCCTGCTTTGAGGCGCTGGTTCCGGATTTGGGCTTCCGGCACGTCCAGACATTGGGCCAGGTATTTATCCGAAAATCCCTGTTCCTTGGCCAAGAGCAGTACCTGGTCGGGCAGCAGTTTGCCCTTATACGCCAAAAACTTCTGCTCGGTTTCGACCAATTCCTTGATTTGCTCAATGAACCAGTGTTTGACCTTGGTCAGGGAAAACAGTTCCGCCACGGACATGCCCTGGCGCAGGGCCTCGTACATGTGGAAATAGCGTTCGCTGGAGGGATTGGCCAGTTTGGCCCTTAGTTCGCTCAGGTTCATTTCGGCGAATTTCTTCACGCCCAAACCGTATCGCTTGTTTTCGAGCGAGCGGATGGATTTTTGGAATGTCTCCTTAAAATCCTTGCCAATGCTCATGACCTCACCCACGGCTTGCATCTGGGTGCCGAGATTGTCCTCTACTTCGGGAAATTTCTCAAAAGCCCAGCGCGCGAACTTGGATACCACGTAGTCCCCGCTGGGCTGGTATTTGTCCAGCGTGCCCTCTTTCCAGTAGGGCAATTCTTCCAGGTTCAGACCCACGGCCAGCTTGGCGGAAATGCGGGCAATGGGGAACCCCGTGGCCTTGGAAGCCAGGGCCGAGGAGCGGGAGGTGCGGGGATTGATCTCAATGACCACGATTCGCCCGTCTTCGGGATTATGCGCGAACTGGATATTCGTGCCCCCCACCACGCCGATGGCATCCACAATTTTATACGACATGTCCTGGAGTTTGGCCTGGAGTTCCTTTGCTATGGTCAGCATGGGCGCCACGCAGAAGCTGTCGCCTGTATGCACGCCCATGGGGTCAATATTTTCGATAAAACATACGGTGATTTTGTTGCCCTGGGCGTCGCGTACGACCTCCAGCTCCAATTCCTCCCAGCCCAGCACGGATTCCTCCACCAGGACCTGGTGGACCATGCTGGCGGCCAGTCCACGGGCCGTTATGACGCGTAATTCCTCGTGGTTAAAGACCGCGCCGCCGCCCGTGCCGCCCATGGTATACGCGGGCCGCAGGACCACGGGGTAGCCGAGCTCTTCGGCAATGCGTTCCGCCTCTTCCACGGAATGGGCGGGGTCGCTTTTGGGCACGGGCAGTCCGAGCTGGGCCATGGTCTGCTTGAAGGTGATGCGGTCCTCACCCCGGGCAATGGTGTCCGCGGTTACGCCGATCAATTTCACCTGGTATTTGTCCAAAATTCCACGCTTACTCAATTCCGAGGAGAGATTCAATCCGGTCTGGCCGCCAAGATTGGGCAGCAGGGCGTCCGGACGCTCCTTGACAATGATTTTTTCCAAGACTTCCACGTTCAGAGGCTCAATGTAGGTGTGGTCCGCCATGCCCGGGTCGGTCATGATGGTCGCCGGATTTGAATTGACCAGCACCACCTGGTAGCCTTCCTCTTTCATCGCTTTACAGGCTTGTGTGCCCGAATAGTCGAACTCGCAAGCCTGGCCAATAATGATAGGTCCTGATCCTATTACCATGACTTTGTGGATGTCCGTTCTGCGCGGCATGGGTGCACTCCTTGTTTTGATATCTCCTGGTTAGGCAGGAATTTTCTGTCAGGTTGAAATCGGGATATTTTATATCGCCGACCGGCTTTAGGAAAGCATTATATTGCTAACTGAGTGCTGCCAGAAGGGCAAACTGGCCTGTCAGCATAATTTATGCGAAAACTTGCATTTCAGCTACAGATCAATTTGGCCGTCTTCCTCCCTTTTTTGTAAAACTTAAATTTTTCTGTTGATAAAGGGAGGTCAACTGTGCCAATAATGAAAACCTCTTCTCTGCCGCCCTCTGCTGGGAAGTGTGGTAAATATTTAAAAAATACGCTTGAATCAGGAGCGGATTCCGCGATTCACAAGGAGGACGAATGTTCGAGACCTTGGGAGCGTCATTACCGCAGGAATGGCAGGGTTTGTTCCAACTTTTGATCCTGCCCGTGGCTTGGATACCCACGGTGCAGGGCTATCTGCTGCAGTCTGCTTGGCCTTTTATTTCTCTCTGGGATATGCTTCCGAAACGGATTTTCCTGCTCTTGCCCGTCCTGCTGCTCATCACCGGGCTGTGGTCAACCATGCTGGGCGTCTATACCTTCCCTTTCCGCTCCCAGCGCATTCATTTTATCGCTTCCATGGCTTTGAATTGGTGGGACCTGCTGAAAGCCACGTGGCTGTTCTGGGTGGGTATTTTTCGCTTCATCTTCCTGGCCTTCGGTTGGCTGTACGGATTGGTCGTCATGACATTCAGAATCTTTTTCGAATTCGTCAAGGAATTGCTCTTGTTTCCTTTTCGCATCGGCACGCAATTCTCGAGCAGGTATTTTCAGCCCGGGGTCCCCTGGCTGGCCGTGATCCTCACGATTTTTTGGGCTTTGCTGGAGGCCCTGATTTTCACCTATGTCCTGCTCCCCACTATTTCCGAGGTTTTGAGCGACCTGGTGGGCCTGGAAACGCACACATTTCTCGCCCCCGTTTTGTTCGTTATGCTGTTTCTGCTGGTCGCGGGCAGCTTCGCCTGCTTACAGGTGCTCGCCGAATCGATCCAACAAAGAAATATCAAGCAGATTATTCAAATGTTGCTGGTGGAGTTTTTCGTCATGTTTTTGGAGGTCTTCTTTCTCTACCGCGAGCTGGTGGACGCGATCACGCCGTGGATCGCCCAGCACACGGATGAAGCCTTCCGCATGGGATTGATTTCCACCCTGTTGTTCGCCACCTTCGCTTGGCTGGGCATGCGCGGGATGACCTGGTTTTTGTTCGGGCGTTTCGGAACCCCTTCCTTGCTGGCCATTATGGCCAGGCAAAAATTGCAGGGCACCGAGGTCGTGGAGGAAAAAAGCAAACAACCGGAAATGCAGTGGGCCAAGCGCCTTTTGGAAATATTCAAGAGTGACATTGAATGGTTCCAGCGCAATAGCCGGGAATTGGCCGAAGTCGCCGTACTGCCGGTCCTGCAATTGTTGGCCGTGGCTATCAATTTCATGATTATCCTGCTCGCGGGAGAAAGCATTTTTAAAATTCCCTTTAAAAACCTGGACGAGGCGATGGCCAGCCAAGAGGAAATACTGACCAAATTAGGCTTAAAAAAAACCAGCTCTCCCCGCACGTGAGCCGGGAATCACCAGGTATCGGAGGATGAGGCGTCATGACCTTGCTTAAATCCGTAAAACTCGCACTCGTACTGTTGTTTATCCTGTCCTCGGGTTGCACGTTCGAACCGCCCAAGACCACGGGAGGTCGTTTGTCCATCTTTGTCGGTATCGACATCAGCGGTTCGTTCCGGACCAAGCCGGAATTCCGGGACGCGCTCGAATTTCTGTCTTACTACATTTACGCCCACCTTCACCAGTTGGGCGAACTGAAGAAACCCAAGGCCCTATTCGTCGCTTCCATTGGCGGCGATTATCCCGATGATCCCCAGATCTTTCATTCGCTCTACGATTTCGAGGGCAAAAGTGTGAAGGAAATCCATAAGGATCTGCGGAAATGGTTTGACGAAAGAAACCGGTTGACTGATTTCAACACTTTTTTCAAGGCCATCGCCAAGCAGGTTAAAAAGCGGAACCTCACCCTCACTCCCCTGTCGATCCTGATTATCAGCGACGGGATCCCCGAAGGCACGAACGTTAAAAAAGGCCGGGCCGGGCGCTTATCCTATTCTAAAATTGATCTGGACCCCTTGGAATACTTGGCCAGGAACGTCACGGTCCGATTGCTCTATGCCTCGGCCAAGGCTGGAAAGAATTGGGAGGATTACGTCCCCCGCAAACGGGTCCGCTTGTGGACCGCGGCGGACCAGGTGATGAAAGGCTGGCGCTCCCAACTGGTTCCCGGTAAGCCGCCGGAAGAGCAGGATAAACTCTTCGAGTGGATTAAATACAACGTTGATTACCGGGTGCGGGTGAAAAAATTCTAAGCCGGAATGTTAAAACATGAATCCACGACCGAGTGGAAACATGCAAAATCCCAGAAAATACGGAAACCCACCTTTTAAAATCGCGATTATTCACGGCGGGCCGGGTGCGGCCGGCGAGATGGCGCCTGTGGCAGAGGAACTATCTGCAGAGTATGGTGTGCTGGAGCCTTTTCAGACCAAAAACTCCCTGGATGGGCAGGTTGAGGAGTTAAAAGGAATTCTGGAAAAGCAGGCTTCCCTGCCCGTCACCCTGATCGGCCATTCCTGGGGCGCGTGGCTAAGCCTGGTGGTCGCGGCCCAGTTTCCCCTACTCGTGAAAAAACTTATTTTGGTCAGCAGCGCGGGATTCCAGACTGACAGCGGCCTGAGAACACAGGAACGCAGATTTCAGCGTATGACCAAACAGGACAAGCAAACCTTGCTGGCGCTGACCCAAGACTTGCGCACCCCGGATCAGACTGATAAAAACGAGGTTTTCAAACGACTGGGTAATTTATTCTCGAAAATTGACGCCTATGACTTGGTTGATACCCAGGATGATCCCATTATCTATCAATACGACATATATCAAGCAATATGGCCGGAAGCTGAGGAATTGCGGAAATCGGGTAAGCTGCTGGAGTATGCAGCCAAGATTACCTGCCCGGTCCGGGCCATTCACGGGGACCATGACCCGCACCGGGCCGCGGACGTGCAAGGACCCCTTTCGGCCCAGCTTAAAAATTTTCATTTTATTTTATTAAAAAAATGCGGACACCGGCCCTGGCAGGAGAAACATGAGCTAGCGGTTTTTTTCGAACGATTACGATCCGAATTGCTGAACTGAGCGTTTATTTGGTTTTTTTAGGTGGCTTCTTTTTTTTAGGTTTTCTGTCCGGTGACTTAAGTTCCTTGGTGTGCGTGAACAAGCCGTTCCAGGTATTGGCTTTGACCTGGGTGATGGTGTGCCGGTCCACGCCCAGGCCGAATTTCCGCTTGTTCTCGATTTTTTCCGGTACGCCGAATAGCCCGTCGTTATACGCGTCATAAACAATCCACTTGGTTTCATACTTGTTTTCAGCCTTGGTGGCCTGGGTCAAACCGTTGCGCGGATCGCTTTTAATGACCGTGCGCGTTTCCCGGGCAGCCTTCAGGCCGAAATTGATCTTGGCCATGCTCCCCACCGGAATCCCGTGTTTGCCCTTTTCTTCGGTATCGTAAAACGTTTGCGTCACTCCGTATTTGTTGCTGTCAACCCGTTGCAGCGGTAAGCCGGTTTTTTTATCCCAGGTATATTCAATGCGGGTTTCCCGCGTGGAGCCCAGGCCGAAATTGTATTTGGCCTGCTGCTTGACCGGCAACCAGAGTATTGGGTCAAAAGCCGTCGTGCGGATAATGCCGTAGTCGTTCTTTTCCACCCGTTGGACGGGACGGCCCGTTTTATTGTCATAGGCATAAGTGATAACGCTTTTACGCTGGGCGCCCAACCCGACTTTTCGCTCAATTTTACTCTCGATCACCCGTTTCTTTTTATCGTATTTATGAACCGCGTTTTCCATTTTGGATGTTTCCCGGTTGCTGATAAGGAAACCCTGCTTATTGTATTTGTAATCGTCGAATTCCCGGTGCCGGCCCCATTCCACGCCAAAATTGTCATCCTGTACGGCTTTTACCACCCGCCCTTTTTTATTGTAAGTCTCCTGGCGGCTCATCAGCTTGTTGGTAAGGGTTCGCGAGAGCGGCTTGCCCTGCTTGTCGCGGGTATAGACCGTGGTGGTTTCGCGGCCGAGCTCGGGCCCGAATTTGTCCAAGCGGACCGCGCTGACGATTCGCCCTTTTTTATCCAACTGGTTGATGGTTTTGCCGCGGACATCGGTCTTCACTTGCTTTTTGGTTCCCTTGGGCGCGGCCTGGGCCGGAGCAGCCGCGGACCCGGCCAGGATCATGCCGGCTAAGATCACGGATAGAAATGCGAACGCTCTGGGTTTATTCAGGTTCATGGGCAAAATCACCTTTGCTTGGAGTTTTAACGGCTAAAAGACAAATCTATTATAAATCAAACAGTTCTTGATAGAAACGGTTTTAGTGCCTGCTCTCAATATTTGTATCACCGCACGATGGCGATTTTAATTACTTGAGGTGCTTCGTGGCCGGTCATTATTCGCGCAAAATAGACCCCAGGCGCATGATTCACGCATTCCCAGACCACTACCTGCCCCCGGCCGGCTGGCAGCCAACTGTTCAGTTCTGCCACCCGCTCACCCACCACATTGAATACGGTTATCCGAACCTCGGCCGGCGTAGTGAGATGCACGAGAAAATTCACCTGGTTCCGGGCCGGATTCGGATAGGGCAGCGCGATTTTCCCTCTCAGATCGAGGCCGGCCAGGGCCGGGGTCAACGTGTGCGTGGGAGAAGCCGTAAAGGTCAAGGTCATGGTTGCGGTGGGTGTAATGGTTGGGGTGGAAGTTATCGTTCCTGTCGCCGTAGCCGTGAGAGAAGCAGTGGCGGTTAAGGTAACCGTCGCCGTCGATGTTTGAGTATACGTCATGGTCGGCGTGGCGGTCGTGGTATAGGTCAAAGTGATGGTTGGCGTACTCGTCCGGGTCGGGGTTGTGGTACTGGTCGGCGTAGGCGTGGGCGTAGGGGTAAATGTGCTGGTGGGCGTACTGGTGGGGGTCCACGTCGCAGTGCGGGTATACGTCACGGTAATTGTGGCGGTTGGCGTTTGCGTCGGGGTGCTGGTCCATGTAAAGGTAGGCGTAAATGTCGGCGTAGGGGTTCGTGTAAACGTGGGGGTGTGGGTCTGGGTAATGGTTGCTGTGCTGGTCGGGGTATACGTGGGCGTGCTGGTTGAGGTGATCGTGGGCGTGTAAGACGGTGTACTCGTCAGGGTCGGGGTAGGCGTATAGGTAGGCGTAGGGGTCTGCGTGAACGTGGGCGTCACCGTGGATGTTGCGGTTTGCGTGGCCGTGAAGGTCCCAGTGGGCGTAATGGTCCTGGTATATGTGGGCGTCATTGTCAATGTGGCTGTGGG
>JAUXBQ010000206.1 GCA_030619365.1 candidate division FCPU426 bacterium
AAAGGAGAGTCCCACGCGATTTTGGGACACAACATGCCTTTGGCCGCCCTGGGTATCTTCATCCTGTGGTTCGCCTGGTTCGGCTTCAATGCCGGCAGCACCACCGAAGCCTCCCAAAACATCGGGTTGATCGCAGTGACTACCAATCTGTCCGCGGCGGCCGGCGCCATCGGCGCCATGTTGACGGCTTGGATACGTTCGGGAAAACCGGAACCATCCATGTCCCTGAACGGCGTGTTGGCCGGCCTGGTGGGTATCACGGCAGGCTGCGCCAATGTATCACCGGGCGCGGCTATTGCCATCGGGTTCCTGGCCGGCATCCTGGTCGTGTTTTCCGTGGAATTCATCGATAAAGTCCTGCACGTGGATGATCCGGTGGGCGCCATCAGTGCCCACGGCGTATGCGGGGCCTGGGGCACACTGGCCGTCGGCCTGTTCGCTTCCAAAGAATTCGGCGGTATATCGGGATTGTTTGACGGCGGCGGAATATCGCTTTTGATCTCTCAATTCATAGGCGTGGTTTCAGTCATGACCTGGTGTCTGGGAGCCGGCTTTGTGCTCTTCTTGGCCATTAAAGCCACAACGGGATTGCGCGTCTCCCACGAAGAGGAACGGCGCGGCCTTGACATCACGGAACACGGCGTGGAATCCTATAGCGGGTTCCAAATCTTTACTACGGAATAGGGGGGGGTGAATCAGCCATGAAACTCATTATCGCTTATATCCAGCCGCACCGGCTTACCGAGGTCAAGGAGGCCCTGGCCGCGGCCGGCGTGGGTAAAATGTCCGTGACCAACGCCCTGGGTTGCGGACAGCAGATGGGTTATGAGGAGAATTACCGCGGAGTGAAATTAAAAGTGAACCTTCTGAAAAAAGTCCGCCTGGAAATCGCCGTGAATGACGATTTTCTCAAAAAGACCATCGATATTATCATGGAGACCGCCGGAACCAATGTTATTGGGGACGGCAAGATCTTCGTGACCGAGTTGGTCGAGTGCTACCGCATCCGCACGCGGGAGAAAGGCAAGGCGGCCATCGGTTAAGAAAAACTCGAGTCAGACCGTCCGGCGAACCATCGTCGTTCGCCGGACGGTTTTTTTATAAGAACAGCAACAGGCTCGTGGCCATGACCGCCATGCCCGCTATGGTCCCGTAGATTACCAGATGCCCCTGCCCATAGGCTCGGGCCGTGGGCAGCAGTTCGTCGAGGGAAATATAAACCATAATTCCGGCCACCCCCCCAAACAACACACCGAAGAGCTGGGGCGTGAACCAGGCTCGCAAGAGAAAATAGCCCAGCAGCGCGCCCACCGGCTCGGCCAGCCCGGAGAGGAACGACCAGACAAAGGCCTTGGTGCGGTTATTGGTGGCGTAAAAAATCGGGACCGACACCGATATGCCCTCGGGGATGTTGTGAATAGCAATGGCCACGGCGATCGAGACGCCCAGGGCCGGGTCGGCGAGAGTGGCGGCAAAGGTCGCCAAGCCTTCCGGAAAGTTATGAATCCCGATGGCCAGCGCGGTAAAAACGCCCACGCGGAGCAGTTTGGGATTCACATGGGCGGATTTCATTTCCTCCAGCTCCTCGGCCCGGGGTCGTTCGGCGTGGATGACCTCTAAATCATGGTCCGTGCGGACCTCGTGCGGATTCTCGTAGGCGGGAATAAAGCGGTCGATCAGGCCAATCAGCGCAATACCACCAAAAAAAGATAACACCGCTGACAGGCTTCCCAGGCGCTCCCCCATCACAGCAACCAACTCAATTCGGGATTTTCCCAGAATTTCCACAAAGGAAACGTACAGCATCACGCCGGCGGAAAAACCCAGGGCCAGGGAGAGAAACGTCTTGCTGGTCTGACGCGTAAAGAACGCCAACGCGCTGCCAATACCGGTGCAAAGACCGGCAAAAGTCGTGAGCCCGAAAGCCAGCAAAACAATGTTGGAATCCATGCCAAAACTCCTCGTAGGGAACGGTCGCAACCGAAGGGAATCCCGGATCGATATTCCCCTCCGGTCGGGGGACCGTTCCCTACTCCGTCATCTTCCAGCATGTGCGCCCTGCCGGGCGCACATAAAAAAGGGCGGGTGTTTCCACCCGCCCTGTCAGGTCCTTGCCAAAATTCTATCGGCTTTGCATTTCAATTTCGACTTCCACGCCGCCCTCACCCGGCTCGCCGGTTGCGGCCGGCGCGGTTTCCGGGCCAGTCACAGCGGCTTCTTCGGCAGGCGGTGCCGGCCGGCCACGTCCCCGCTTGGCCTGCTTCACCTGCCGGTCCAGCAGGTACATAAAGGACTTCACGATTTTTCCCGCCCGGTCAGCGGCATCCGGCAGCGGCGCGATTTCATAGTCAGACGGCAGGCCGAATACGGGTGCGATCACCATGGGGCCCAGCACCACCGCGCTGCCCTGGCCGGCTTTCACTTTGACCTTGATGGAGGTGCCTGACTCGGAATCCTCATCACGCGCGTCCTCGGCTTCCCAGTCCCGCAGGCGGTACACTGGCGAGGCTTTGGCGGTCACGCGCGTGCGGTTGCCGTATCGTTTCAGCTTCACCTCGAGCACAAAGCGGTAGTCCTCATCGATCAAATCGACGTCGGCCTGCTTGATGACCTCTTCCGGAAGCACACTGTCCATGGTGGTCTCCGCGTCCTGCTGATGTTTGGTGGTCCGGTATTGCACGAGGGCCATATACAGGTCGTCGGTCATGACCCGCTGGACCAGCGCCAGGGCCTGACGTTCCGGAACGGAGATCACCCGCTGGTATTGCGCCCGGCGCAATACATCCTTGGAGGACACTTGTTTGTCCTGGACCCACTTATGAATCCGGGGTTTGGCCAGGCTGACCGTCCCCATCCCCAGTATCACCAGTGCTGCAATTCCGAGCGTGTACAATCGTTTCATGCTCTCGCCTCCCTTGTCCTTTTATCCAGGCGCCCGGGCCAGGGCGCACATCCTTTTGACCGCTTTGCCCGGTTTTGGTTCTCGTCCGGGCAAGACTGCCATCCGCGCTTTACGACGCGGTCAGGATTTCCAGAATTTCGTTATACTTATTCGCCGTGTTTTTAACCACGTCCGGCGGCAGGTTCGGTCCCGGGGGATTCTTGTCCCAGCCGGAGCTAAGCAGCCAATCCCGGACGTATTGTTTGTCATACGCCGGCTGCCCCCGGCCGGGTTCGTATTGATCCATGGGCCAGAAGCGTGAAGAGTCGGGGGTCAGCACCTCGTCAATCAGCACCATCTCGTCCCCGATCATCCCGAATTCAAACTTGGTGTCCGCGATGATGATGCCGCGCGTCCGGGCATAGTCCGCGGCCTCGCTGTATATTCGCAAGCTGGCGTCACGGACTTTTTCCGCCTGCTCGCGCCCGATAATGTTCGCGGCTTCCTGAAAAGAAATGTTTTCATCATGCACGCCGACCTCAGCCTTGGTGGAGGGGGTAAAAATCGGTTCGGGCAGTTTTTCCGATTCTCGCAGCCCCTGGGGGAGGTCCATACCGCAGATGGTTCCGCTGGACTGGTACTCCTTCCATCCACTTCCCGAGATATAGCCACGCACGACCGCTTCCACGGCCAGCGGCCGGGCTTTGCACACGCGCATGGTCCGGGGCTCGAGTTCGGCCTGCAGCGCCGGATCGCGAACCAGCTCAGTCAGTGGCCGGGGTGACAGATGATTGGGAAGAATGTGGCCAAAACGGGAGAACCAGAAACGGGATAGCTGGGTCAGAATCCGGCCTTTTCCCGGGATCAGGGTGGGCAGAATGACGTCAAAGGCGGAAATACGGTCCGAGGCCACTAAAAGCAAGTCCTCGCCCGCATCGTAAATATCCCTTACTTTTCCCTGCTTGACGAGCTTCAACCCCGGTATTTCGGCAACTGGCATGGACAAAACCATCAACCCCCTTTAATTCAGCCCTGCGACGAATGGCTTTTCACTATTTTTGACCCCAAACCGCTCCCGCAGGGTCTTGTCCCCGCTTTTAGCGCGGCACGTACACGGGAACGACTTTTTTCTCTCCCTTTTTCAGCTTCACCGTAATCGGCGGCAGGGAGCGGGTGCTGCCCCGCCGGGTCTTGATTCTCAGTTCCAGTTCATGCTCGCCGGGCGGCAGCGGAATGCGCGCCACGTGAAAACGGTTGGGCAAGGTCCGCCAGGATCGTGTATCCGCTTTTTCGGTCGCGTAAGTAAAAATATTGGTAGCCAACCCCACCAGAAAATTGACTCCTTTATCCTTGGTCCGGGTCGCTTTCCGAACCTGGTACGCGGCAATATACTTGGCTGTGGCCCGGGCAATGGCTTTGACGGAAATCAAGCCGATGCGCTGTTCGAGCGTCTTGTAGGCAATGATATCCAACGGCTCCATGAGCTGGCTTTCCACCACCCGGCCATCCGCCAGACCAACGCGCAGGCGTTCGACCACATTGCGCCGGGGACGAAAGACGGGAAAAGCGACTTTCAAAATGTAGGGATTTTTATCCGGATCCCTGATCGGAACCCTGACATAACGGGTATCCTTAAATGGAATCAGCCCGTCATACACCACAATCAGCACTTCACTCCGCCGCTCTGGCCGCCGGCCGGGGTCGGGAATATCGTCCCCAAACTCCTTCCGCCACTCACGATACTGGTCATCAAATCCCAGCCACCGGGAGAGCCGGATGAGATCCCACTTGATCACCGGCGGAATTGGCATGCTGAAGTGCTGCTCGTACCAGCGAAA
>JAUXBQ010000145.1 GCA_030619365.1 candidate division FCPU426 bacterium
TCATTTCCACATATTCGTTTTTAATACGTCCCAATATTTCCTGCGCTATGCTTTCATTATAAATGTGGGAAGTTCTATTGCGATCTTCCAGCATGTTTAGACATATTTGCTCGTCTTTTATCCAGCCTAACCGAAACGCTTCCTGCATAATCATTTTAGGCGAATTTGCCAACACACCGTGATCTTCTAATGCGATTTTAACCGCCTTCCAGGCCAGTTCAAAAGTAAATTCAAATCACTTTATGACCCCGTCTTGCTCCAGTTCTTCCTTTGCGTCCCGGGCGCCTGTTTTTAACTTATCCAGCGCTTTTCCCAACTTATCAAAGGCGAATTCAAATTCTTTTTTCATAAATAACCGTCCCGCTTGTCAATATGATTTCTTTGAACCCCACTTCCACATCATCAAGGTATACAATATCCGTCTTATATAAACCAATTAATTTATCCAGTTTCTCGAGGAATTTTCGCTGTCTGGTAATGTCCGGTTTCGAGCCGGATACGGCGATATCAAAATCAGCAGCCATACTGCTTTTACCCTTACTTCGTGAGCCAAATAATATTATCCTATCCGGATCAAATTCTCTGACTAATAATTCAACAATACTTTTTTGAACCTGCTCTTCTCTTGCTGTCATAATGCAATTATTTTATCAGTAGATTTGATTGTTGTCTATTGCTTAAGTTTTCAGCCCTTGCCGACCTTTACGTGTGTAAGGGTCGAGTAGGCTGCGGGAACCTCCAGGTTGGAATAGGGCGAAAGGACAGGGGAAAAAACGCAGGTCGGCTTGGCGGGTGAACTCAGGAGGCGGGGCGGTTTAAATCCATTTTTTTCTTTTTAAATAAATGAGCATTCCCGAAATAGCGGACAGCATGAGCCCAATGACAAACGCATACCCTTTCCACCCCCAGCCAAATTCGGGCATGGTCACGTTCATCCCGTAAAAACTGGTGATGGCCGTGAGCGGCATCATGATGGTGGCGATGATGGTCAGGGTTTTCATGATTTCATTGGTGCGCAGGGAGACCACCGAGACGTAGGCGTCCATGGTGGAGCTGATCACGTCGCGGTAGGTGTCCAGCAGATCGCTAATGCGGACTACGTGGTCATAGACGTCCCGGAAATACGCAGACGTGGAGCGGCGGATAAACGACGTGCCGGCCCGGCCCAGGATGCCCAGGATTTTCCGCTGGGGCAGGATGAAATTCCGTATGGTCAGCACGCCTTTGCGCAAATCCACAATGCGCTCCAAAACCGTTTTATCACCGCCGGCCAGCACCTGATCTTCCAGTTCTTCCACCCGTTGCTCCAGCTGCTCAATGACCGGAAAGTAGCCGTCCACCACGGTATCAATGATACTATGCAGCAAAAAGCCCGATCCCTGGTGCAGGGCGTGGGAGTTGTTCCGGCAGCGTTGTATCAGTTTGGAAATGGAGGCCAAAGGCTCTTCGTGACTGGTCAGCACGAAGTTTTTACCGATAAAGATATTCAATTCCCGGGTGTTTACTTCCAGGGCCTGGCGGGAGGGATAATTCAATTCGTGAACCACGAGAAAAAGATAGTCTTCGTAGTCGTCAATTTTCGGCTGGTTTTGGGGAAAAATCGCGTCCTCAATGGACAGTTGGTGGAACTTGAAGGTGTCCACCATCACATCAATATCGTCTTCGGAAGGGTTGATGATATCCACCCAGAGCAGGTTGCGTGAATTTTTCAGCAACCGGCCCAGGTGTTTCGGCGACTCAATTTTTTTTAGGCCTGTTTCCTTGTTGAAGCAGAATGCTTGCAGCATAAGCGATACTCCCGAACCTGATCCTGTCTGGCTTCAATCTATCTCAGGCGGGATCCCCGCCCGGTTCCGGCCTGGGACGCTCCGCACCCCCGGCTGGTCTTCCGGTGTTTCTTCAGGCTGAACCGTTCTTCTCTTCCTTGGCCTTGCATTCAATGCAGAGTTTGGCAAATGGCAGGGCTTCCAGGCGCGGCGGCGAAATATGGCTTCCGCACGACTGGCATTTTCCATACTCCCCGCTTTCGATCGAATCCAGGGCGTCCTCCACTTCATGGAGTCGATTACGCTCGGTTTCGGACAGCCCCATGGCCAATTCCCGCTCATAGTAATCCGCGGCAAAATCGGCGGTGTCCCTTACTTCGTCGGAAACATCCGTCCGATGCATATCGCTGTTGTTTTTCACCTTTTCGAGCAGATTTTCCTTCTGTACCAGCAGGATCTTGCGAAAGTGCTGCATTTGCGTTTTTCTCATACCGGAACACCTACTTTCTATTTCATTTTCATATTCCCTGTCAGCTTGCGGGGTTAGGCTTTTAAGGGAACCCTGGTTTTCTTCTGTTCCATGGCGACCAGCCTCATCTTTTTCCCGTTCTTAGGCGGCTGATCCACCACCTTGATCGTGCGGAGTTCGGGATCGGACTGACCCTGAACCCGTCCCCCCCGGCTATGCAGGGCCTTGAGGTAATGGAGTATCTCGCCGGAGATCCGCTCGCCTGGATTGAGCAAGGGGATTCCGGGCGGATAAGGCGAAAATATCTCCGCGCTGATTTGCCCGACCGCCGCCCGCAACGATACTTTTTTCGTTTCCGAAAACACCGCCTCCCGGGGCGAGAGCACCACCTCGGGCAACTCCATGGGCAGGAGCAGCGGCTCGCGCCCTGGTTTCGCTTCCGAGGCCCGTTCCCGGCTGATGGTTTCCAAGGCCGAGAGCAAACGGGTCATGTCTTTAGCGGTATTTCCGATTGAAACGATCAATAGTATCGTATCCAGATCGGCAAATTCAACCTGAATTTTAAAATTCTCATTCAACTGCCGGGCGATCTGATAACCGCTCCGGCCGGTGCCCCGGACATTGATGCACAATTTTGTGACGTCCACCTCGTGCACGCCCGGCCGGCCGGCCAGTTCCTTCCCCGGGCAGACGAAGCCCGGTAGGGCGTTAATTTTCTGCCGGGCCTCCTCGGCCAGCATGATGGTCACGGCCAGGAGCTCTTTGCCGCGCGTGGCCATCTGCATCCGCGCCAGGTCCAGGGACGCCATCAATATATAGGAAGGGCTGGTGGTCATCAGAAGACTGAGAATCCTTTTTAACTTCAGGACGTCCACGGTGCGGCGCGCCAGCATCAAAGAGGCCTGGGTCATGCTGCTGATGATTTTGTGGGAACTCTGCACACAGATATCGGCGCCGCACTCCATGCCGGGCCGGGGCAGCTCCGGGTGAAATTTCAAATGCGGACCGTGCGCCTCGTCGACCAGGAACCTCAGGCCGGCGCGTTGCGTCCGCCGCGCGATCTCCTTCAGGTTGGCGCCGATCCCCTGATAGGTGGGATGGGTCACCAGGACCGCCTTGGCGTCCGGATGCTGCCGCAGGGCCTGGTCGATCGCCTCGGGCGTGACATTGAGCAAAAGATTCGTGGCCGGGTCGCGCTCCGGCATTACGTAAACCGGCACCGCGCCGGATAGGATGATGCCGGCCAAAACCGAGCGATGCACGTTCCGGGGAACGATGATCTTGTCTCCCGGGTCGCAGACCGAGAGAATCATGGCGTGGTTCCCACCGGAGGTCCCGTTCACCAGAAAGAAGGCGTAGTCCGAGCCATACGCCCGGGCCGCCAGTTTTTGGGCCTCCTTGATCACCCCCCGGGGATCATGCAGGGAATCGACTTCTTCCAGCAAGGTGAGATCGCAGTCGAAAATTTTTTCTCCCACGAAATTCCGGAATTCCTGGGGTATGGAGACGCCGTGCTTGTGCCCCGGCGTGTGAAAGGAGATTTTCCGGCCCTTGGCGTAGTTGATCACCGCCTCAAAGAGCGGGGTCGCCTGCTGATTATCCGACTGGTGGCTGCTCATACGGCTATCCCTCCGCCCTTACAGGGGCGTGTAGATGGGTTGGTGATCCTCGATCACGCGGCCTTGCGTGGCCAGGGTGTTGCGCAGCGCTTTGCTCAGCGCGAACAAGCCCGCGTGGGTTTCCCCGTCGTAGGCCCGCAACCCGGAGAGTTTACGCGCGGCCAGCCGCTGGTCCACTTCGGCCGCGTTCAAGACCCGGGGATCGAGCTCCCGCGACCCAAGGCAAAAACCCCAGGGCAGGTCAAAGGAGGGAATAAACGTTTCATAACCGCGGACAACCGGAAAGACCGCCCGCAGCGTTTCGTGTATCGAGGCCATGATCTCTCCCTCCACGATGCTGCTGGAGCCGGCCTGCATGGCGATAATGCCCTGCGGAGACAAATGGTCGGCCACGGCCCGGTAAAACTGCAGGGTGTACAAAAGGGTGGCGGGTCCCTCGAAGCCCGGGTCGGAGACATCGATAATCACGGCGTCGTAGCGGTCGGGGGACGTTTCCACAAAGCGCCGGCCGTCGCCCACCACCAGCCGCACACGGGGATCGTCAAACGCGCCCTGATGCCATTCCCGCAAATGCTGCCGGGCAAAATCCAGGACCTTGGCGTCGATCTCAATCATGTCCACGCGTTCCACGCCGGGATGCCGCAGCACTTCCCGCAGCGTGGCCCCTTCCCCGCCGCCGATGACCAGGACCCGGCGGGGCCGGGGATGCGTGATCAAGGCGGGATGGACCAAGAGTTCGTGGTAGAGGAATTCGTCCATCTGGCTGGATTGCATTTTTCCATCGAGCAGCAGGCAGCGTCCATAGGCATGGGTGTCGACGATTTCCACCTGCTGAAAATCAGTACGTCCCTCCACCAGGACCCGTTTGAATCCGTGCAAATGGCCCTCGTGCTCCGAGTACATCTCCACGAAGAGGTTTTTATTGTAGATTTCCATGCCCAGCCTCTGAAAAAAGGGAATGCAGAACCTGCGTTAAAAAGCTCGCGAGTTCTGCATCCCCTAATTGATGTTGAGCGATGTAGGTTTTGTCAATTGTCGTAGGCGCCCGCGGCTTAAGCCTCGATCTTGTGCTTCAGCACAGGCATGTCAAAAACACCTCGTTTCATTTCAATCGAGGTCTTCCTTTTGGCCTTCAACTTTTCCGCCACGTAATGATGAGCAACCCACGGGTCCACTTCCTCACCGCAGGTAAAAAAATCCAAAGCCGCATAACCGTACTCCGGCCAGGTATGGACGGAGAGATGTGATTCAGCAATCACCACCACACCGCTAACACCGTAGGGATTGAAATGATGAAAAACGGATTTAACGATCGTGGCCTTGGCGGCCAAGGCTGCGCCCGTCATAATTTGCTCGATTTTTTTATGATCCCTCAGAATTTCGCTGTCGCATTCGTGAAGCTCCAGCAGTATATGCCGACCCAGAGCTTTCAACTAATCCCACCTCCCTCTTTGAAGTTCGAAAATGAATTGCATTAAAATATACAATTTCATATTCAATGTCAATATTTTTTTCAAACCTTCCCAGCAAGGGCAAAACCAGTCAATCCTGTATGTAATTAGTTTCTGTTGCGGAAAGCATAATTTCACTATTCCCCTCCCCAGAATGTGGTGGGAGGGGATTAAGGGGAGGGGGTTTCAACCTTTGCTTTTAAAGCTTAATCCCTCACCTTCATCCTCTCCCAAGAGGAAAGGAATATTTAGTAAATCAAAAATCGGCCTTTCCGCAACAGAAACTAATTAAGGGATATTGTACTGCTAAGTGGCTGCGGGGTAAATATTTTTTTTAACTATTCACGGGATTCCCGTTGGTCGCCCCGACCGGAGGGGGGATCGAACGGGATTCCCGTTGGTCAAAGATAGATGCGGGCCCCAATGGAAAAGGTGAAGAAAAAGTCGATTTCCGGCAGAAACGCCAGGTTGGGCGAAAGCTGCATGAAAACGTCAAAGGGTTCCTCGAACATATAGGTCAGGCCGAAGGTGCCACGCAGGCCCGCGGTAAAAAACACGTCGCCGGCACCCAGAAACAATCCGCCTCCCATGTACAGCGGCGCTTCGGGCGTGTCCTCGAATACGTACACATGATGAAGGTAGTCGGCGTGCACGCCCACGCCCGCCACGCCCAGGTTGGCACCCAGCGCGAATTCATAGGCAGTGTTATTGTCCTGCCAGTATTTGACCGTCACGCCGGTGGGATCGCCGATAATCAATCCCACGCCCCATTCCCGGAGCAAACTCCGGTCAGCGGTGCGGCGGACCTCTTCGGGCTTGACCGAGTATTTGGAACGCTTAGATTTAGCCTCGCAGGGCGCTACCCAGCCTCCCAGTCCGATCAGCCCGACCAGGAGTAAGGTTATTAAGAATCTGAACAGTGTCATTGCCCACCTCGCGTGTTTAGAATGAAAAAAAGGAACGCCCCGCGGAAGCGGGGTTCCGCGGTTATGGCCTGGAGCGGGAGACGGGGCTCGAACCCGCGACGTCCAGCTTGGGAAGCTGGCATTCTACCACTGAATTACCCCCGCAGAATCAATCCCAGCCGCCCCGGCTAACGGCCGGCCGGCGCTTGGGAGCCGGATACATCCAACGGAATCCGGGAACGCCAGATCGCGTTGCGTATAGCGGCCAGTTCGGATCGTCCGATCTGGCCGTCCTGGAGTGCGGCACGAAACGTTTTAGAAATCGGCGCCAACCGTCCGAGGTTCGCCCGGTTCAATTCATTCTCCTCGGTAAAGCGCCGCATGGATTTTAAATAAATTTTCAGCTCCTGGTATTGTTCCGGCGGGAGCGTGCGCTCGCGCTCCAGCTTGTCCTCCATCCGCGTAATGGTCGTCACCAGCCCAAAACGTAATAGATTAGTAGGTTTTAAATAGATCACCACGCCCATCACGCCTAGCAATATCAGCAAGAGAATGGACACGATGGCCAGGCCGGGCAGAAAGCCGCTGGGCAGTTGGTTGCCGGACCGGGGCGGTGGGTCGCCCCGACCGGAGGGGGTTATCGAACGGGATTCCCGTTGGTCGCCCCGACCGGAGGGGGTTATCGAACGGGA
>JAUXBQ010000142.1 GCA_030619365.1 candidate division FCPU426 bacterium
ATGACCCTTAAGCCTTTTGAAGTTCCACAAACATACCCCAAAGCCATACAAAAAAGAGTGAAGATACTTTGTTTAAAAAAGATAAGTATGGTGTCCCCGGAATTAGAATTGGGAGAGAGCAGGAAGGAAATTGATGGGGGGTAAGGTTAACTTGTTATTTTAACCACGTCCCCCTTTATTGCTGTCATACGTACAGGCGTCCGTAGGTATTTTATCGCCAAAATAAGCGTCGTCGGGATTGTAACTTTCGATATCCTCAAAATCATAAAGGATTTTATTGTTGGAGGCGCAATAGTCTCGGATTTGCTGATTACGCAGATGAAGATTACCGTCGAGGCCCGAACCGTCCAAATGGCCGGTCATATAGACGAATTTGACATTTGGATAATCGTTTTCCAACTGAGTCATGAGACCAAGATATAACTCGATGTCAGCTTGGCTGGCACTGCTTACTTGGCCGCACCATGACCAAATAATCACGTTGATTTCGGAATGGCCATTCAAATAATTGCGGGTGGCTGTGGCCCAAGCAGTCCGGTCAGGGTTGCCTAGATCTGAAGCGCCGAAAAAAACAGAGTCTCGAAGATCCAAGGCGCCGTTGTTTCCGCCGTTGTTCCAAGCATAGAGACTGCCTTTAAAGCTGACCAAGCCGCTCATGCCGGTGGTTATCTGGCTGCCATGGGAGGTGTGGCCGTATGCGATGTGCAGGGAATCTTTGGCGGCTTGAATAGCGGAATCAGGGATACTGGCAAGTCGGCTGCAACGGTGGTCGATGATTACGGCATTTGCGGCATAGGAGTAACCAGGAGGCATTAGGAATAATATGGAGAATAAAAACAGACTCATATTTTTTAATGTCATATCAAGTTCCTGAGTTGTTTAGCAGGCCGCAACCGAAATGGGCACAAGATACTTTTTCATCAACCTGTTAGTTAAAGTATATGGAATATCAAAAGCGATTGCAATGATATAGTGGTGCTAGGGGCTTACAGACAGGTTCAAGATGACAATTACGAATTTGAGAGCAGATTACGCCGCCAAGTCCACGCGGCACCAGTTGCGAAAGTTGTCTACTCGGCCCCGACAGAAAAAGTTATATTCCTCTCTTAACAAAACCCCATAAAAGCCGTACAATCTAGTCTATTAACAAACAGGCTGCTGGAAAATCCATTCTGCGGTCTTTGCGAGGAGCGTTAGCGACAAAGCCCCGACCGGTTGGGGGATCGTATGGGACTCCCTGAGGTCGCAATCTCGATTTTATAAGGTTAAAAACAGATTGCCGCGCTTACCGAAGGTCGCTCGCAATGACCTCTCGAGGGTTTTTCATCACCCTGTTAGAATCAAACAGTTAATGCCGAGTTCCAACAATCCCACTAACCCCCTGCTTCGGATGGGGAAGATCGAGAATAAATATGAAAATCGCCATGCTCACAACTTGTGGATTTTCGCTTCGCGAAAATCCGGTGCCTGGCACCGGAAAACCCTTTTTTTAAGCACTTACTCCTCTAAATAGGGTAAGAAAGATAGAATATTACCTTGTTTAAGTTGTTGAATAATAACACTTTATAGTTAAATAGGGTAATAGGAGATCATAATTATTCTCTTAGGGAAATGGTGCCAGGCACCGGAAAAGCATTGTATTAGAATGGTTTTCCCCCTTCGGAAAAGGGTTTGTTTTTAGGTTTTTATTTCTCGATTTTCGATTTTCACTTTTCGGCTCGCGAAGCGAGCTGCCGTCACCCCGGCCCCCGCATTCGCGAGGGTAAAACCCATCCGGGGTCTAGGCTTCTGGGCATAAAATACGAATAAATTATTGTAATATCTCCCCAAAAGTGGGAGTCTAATCCCTATGTATACCATCCAACCCATCCGAGGCGGGTCCTATGACCCTTAAGCCTTTTGAAGTTCCACAAACATACCCCAAAGCCATACAAAAAAGAGTGAAGATACTTTGTTTAAAAAAGATAAGTATGGTGTCCCCGGAATTATATCGGGGATTGTATTTCAGCAAGACCCCTGAAAGTTCTATACGTCATCCCTATGCCAGCTTCACCAACCGAAATCGTCACCCGGCAGGTATTAAGCCGGGGCGGGGTCCAGATATGCGAATTATATTGGCATGGAATTCTATTAGTTGACGGCGGTGGTTAGTATCTTTTGCCGCAAATTTCCAGACGGAATATGCAGAGAAGGAGCCGTAAAATGCGTGTCATTAAAATAATACTTTCATTAACAGTCTGTTTGGTAATCATTGCCGGCTGTGCGACTGTGCCAACAGTTTATATTCAGCGGCCTTGGATGCGAGCTTTGAAATTGAATCAGCCTATAACTGCTACTGGCCAGTTGAAAATCGAAGTTTCAGGCTCTACTATCCCACTAGTTGGAAGCGAACAACTAACCGCCGATAAAATTGGTAAAATTCTGTCACACTTATTTATGCGACGAGGATATTTAATTACCAATGCTGACCCGGAATATATAGTCCGGTTAATATACAAAACTAAGCGCAAAGATGCATTGAGATTTTCATCTGTTTATAGTCAGTTTAATAACATTGCAGCAGGCTCTGGCGTTGGTGCTACTTCGGCTCTAGGGGTTAGTGTAGCGCAGGATGTAAGTGCACTAGCATACAACTCCACAACTATAAGCCAACAAAATGTTAAGCAATTGCCGTCATACACCCATACTTTTTCATTAGAAATACACAATAAAAGTGGGCGCTTAGTATGGAAGGGCGAATCGATTTGGGATTCCGAAGAACTTAATATTCTTGTAAATCCCTTCGTGCCAGCGATGCAATTATTACTGAGTCATTTACCATCAGACCAGGCAATCCGACCTGAAATACCTGAACTAAGGATCGGACACGTTTTTAATTATTACAGGCTTGAATGCAAAAAAAAATGGTTTGCATGTCCCGCGCTTCCTTATCCAATCACTTTTAAGAGTGGTATTGCTCTTTCGAAATCAGAAAAAGTTCTAAACGACGACGAATTGGAAAGGACTAGGATTCAAAACCCATATGCGCTTGCCGCTTATGTCGATCTGATTCAAACTGCTGAAAGTGCGCTCCCCGATGGCGATGAAAAAAAATGGAAAAACCCAATAAATATCTCGCTTTGGAAAAAAGCAACTCTTGGAGGCCAGTACCTTCTGGGGCCGTCAAGAAAACCGCTCAACATCTTGGTGAAACTTCGCGGTAAGACAGAAGGCTATAGAATCGAAGAATGCAATGTAGTGTCTGATAAAGAGTTTGAGGAGTTTAGCGTACAGCTTTCCAAATGGAAACGAGCGCTCCAAGAATACTATGATGTTTATGTAAAATGAGGTCGGAAGTATCAGGTTGTTTAATGAATAGGGGTGTGACCCGGGACATTCATGCTTTTATAACATAAGAAAAACCGAGTTGCGGAGATCGTGCCGACTAACTGGTCATCAGAAATCCACCAAATTCTTTACACGCATCTTCAGCGCCTTCGCGATTTTGACAATGTTCCGCAAAGTAACGCTCTTTTCCGCCCTCTCAATAATCCCGATATAATTCCTGTTCAAATCCGCCAGTTCAGCGAGTTTTTCCTGGGACAGGCCGCGCTTGAGGCGCGCGTCGCGCAGTCTTTCCACAAATCTGATTAAATGAGGTACTTTGTGAATCCTGGGAGCTTCTGGAGGCTTATATTTTAATGACGTTCAAGGGATAGGTCGCGGGGTAAAAGGCCCAAGACAATATGATAGCTGGTTTCAATATTGTCTTAAATGCTCTGGATTCCCGCTTTCGCGGGAATGACAAAAAGCTGAATTCCGATAGAAATCACAGTGACAGGCTCGCGAAAAATATTCAGATCTTAAAAATATCTCAAGTAGCGCCAAATCCCCACAATCCCCCTGACACCCTTCTCCGAAGAGGGAATAAAAATCTCATTCCTCCCTTAACAAAATCCCCTAAAAGCCGTACAATCTAGTTTAATATTAAAATCAATAGTTGGTGCCGAGTTCCAACAATCCCCCTAACCCCCTTCTCCGAAGGGGGAGATTGAGATTAAACATGAAAATCGCCATGCTCACAACCTGGGACGAGGCGTGCGGGATTGCCGAGTACGCGCACGCGCTCGTTGACGCCTTGCAGCCGCTGGTGGAGGTCAAGGTCGTGCCCATCAAACACGGCATGCGCGGGGCTGAATACTTTAAATCGCTGGCCGAGGCGTGCAATGATTGCGACCTGGTCCACGTGCAGCATGAATATATATTTTTCGGGGGGCGCGATCCCTGGAACTATTACTGGCCGCACTTCATCAAGGCCCTGCGCAAGCCCTATATCGTTTCAATCCATACCTGGCTCAAGCCCTTTACCGGCGGGCCCCTGTGGAAGCGGGTCTTGCGCGCACTGCGGGACGGAGTTTACGCACTGTGCGGCTGGAAACATTACCTGGAACTAGGGCAGTTCAACCACGCCAAAAAAATACTGGTGCACACTCAGGCTCACTATCATGCCCTGCAACACCGTGGAGTTAATACGGAACGCCTCGAGCTTGTACCCCAGGGCGTGCCAGGCCACATACCTGAAGGGAACGCTGAAGCCGCCCGGAAAAAGTGGTCCCTGTCCGGCCAGGTAGTGACGATTTTAGGGTTTCTTATCCCTTCCAAAGGACATTTGCTGGCCTTGGAAGCCTGGAAAAAAGCGCCACCTGACGCAACCCTGATGATTATCGGCATGCCCTTTTCCCAAGCAGATGAGGTCTATGCCAGGGCCGTAACCCAGGCTGCCCAGGCGTTCCCGGAAACCGTGCGCCTGACCGGGTATTTGGAGGAACAGGATTTATCCGACCTGCTGGCCGCGTCCGACGTGGCGCTCATGCCTTACACCGGAGGCACGTCCTCCTACGCCCTGTCGCGGGTATTGGCGCAAGCCCGCCCGGTGTTGGCCTCGGATATCGATTATTTTAAGGAAGTGTTTTCCGAATCAAAGTGCCTGGTTTTGTTTGCCAGCGGGGATGCGGACGACCTGGCGGCCAGGTTGCAAATCCTGTTGGGGAATGAGGCGCAACAAAAGCGATTGAGCCAAGCCGCGGCCCAATGGTCCGCGGAACGTTCCTGGGATAAGATTGCCTCGCGTATACTGAAGGTGTATACTGAACCATTAAGTTGAGATCCGGATGGTCCGGAAAACTGCAAGGAGAAAACCAAAACCGCAACCACCCGATGAGTCCACGTCCTGCATCCCTGATGACAATATTAATGATAACCGGAACCTGGCCGCCCCTGCGCTGCGGTGTGGGGGATTACAGCTCCAGGCTGTGCGAAGAGTTGCAGGCTTCCTCCCTGCAGATCCACGTTATTACCTCCCGTCAGGCCAGACCGGACTTTAAACTGGAAGGGCAATCATTGCTGGAAGTCCGCCCCGTGGTCCGGAAGTGGGACTGGAGCGCGCTCTCCGTAATCCGCCGCCTTGCCGAGGAAATCGATCCGGATATCGTATTATTTCAATGGCCCACCGCGGCGTATGGCCGGTCCCTGGCCGTGAATCTCCTTCCCCTGTATATCAAACGTTGGCTTCCGCGCTGCCGGCTGATCACGACCCTGCACGAATTCCGGTATTTCCAGCCCTGGACCCGCTGGCGCCTGCTGCCCGCGGCCCGGGACTCGGACCGGCTGATCGCCGTGGATCCCCAGGACTTGGCCGGATTGCAAAAAATGTTTCCGCGCGCGGCCGCGCGGAGCCTGAACATACCCATTGGCTCCAATCTGCCGTCCGTGGGGCCGGACTTCGACCGGCCAAAGGTTCGGCAAACCCTGGGATTTGGCCAGCAAGACTTTGTGGTGGCGTTTTTCGGGTTTGCCAACCCGCCCAAAGGCCTGGAATACCTGCTCGACGCCTTGGGCGCCATGCGGCGGGTTCATCCGAATCTGAAATTGCTGTTGCTCTCGCAGCTATCGGACCGGACGGCTTATCAGCGAAAAATTCTCAGGCAAATAACCGCGGCTGGGTTGGACGAAATAACCGTGCGGCCGGAGTACGCCGAAACTCGCGAGGCCGCCGGCTTCCTGGCGAGCGCGGACTGCGCGGCCTTGCCGTTTCGGGACGGGGCGTCCTGGAAACGCGGAACCCTGCTGGCCTGCCTGGCCCAGGGCCTGCCGGTCTTAACCACGCAATCCCCGGCCGGCCCGGTCGAGCCTTTTCGGAATGAAGAAAACCTGTTGCTGGTTCCGCCCACGGACAGCCGGGCCCTGGCCGCGGGCCTGGAGCGTTTGCGGGCCGAGCCTGAACTGCGCGGGCGCCTGCGGGCCGGCGCGCGATCTTTATCGGACTTTTTTTCCTGGGAGGAAATCGGCCGCCGACATGTGCGATTGTTTTCTGAAGTGACAGAGGATGCCCGCTTATGAGCGAACCTTTCGGACATATGGCCTGGGACGTGGCCTTGATAGATCCGGACGGCTTCCTGGCCGCCCGCACGCGCCGTAGGCCGGGGAAGCGCCTGTTTCCCCATATCGGCCTGGGATACCTGGCCGCCAGCCTGGAAAAAAACGGGGAACGGGTGGCGGTCCTGGACACTGGTGTGGCGACCAGGCGGGAAATTCAGCGTTTCCTGTCGCATCCCTATAACGTGGTCGGCATCACGGCCACCAGCTTCACTTTTCGGGAGGCGCAGGCCGTGGCCCGCTACGTGAAGCAGCGCTACCCCTCGGTGCCCGTGTTTATCGGCGGTCCGCATACTTCGATCGACCCGGCCGGCTGCCTGGAGGACCCGGTGATCGATTTCGCCCTGCGGGGCGAAGGGGAAATCGCAACCCCTGATTTTATTGAAGTTCTTAAGCGGACCGGATATGCGAGGACAAATATATTGGAGCAAGTGCCCGGTCTGGTTTTCCGCCAGGAGGATGGCAGCGTGCGGGTGAATCCGTCGGCGCCGCGGCTGCGGGACCTGGACAATATCCCATATCCGGCCTGGCATCTTTTTCCCATGCGCCGATACCGGCAACATGTTATTCTAAGCAGTCGG
>JAUXBQ010000083.1 GCA_030619365.1 candidate division FCPU426 bacterium
AGCGAAGCAATCCCGTTTTTTATCATCATTTTGCAAGCAAAACAGATTGCTTCGTCACGAAAAACGTTCCTCGCAATGACAAGCAAATGTAAAGAAGCGTTAGAGACACTACACTAGATAACATTAGACTGCATAAAATCGGGTAAACCAATACGTTTATCATACCGAAAAGAAATTGATTTAGCAAGTGTGCATCAGAAGAGATAATTTTATAGCTGAACCGGAAACCCAGATGGTATATTCTTGTTACCATGAAACGCTTGCGATACATTACGATTATTGCGCTTGTGCTGGGACTAGGCCTGCCGGCCAATGCCCGCCGGGACCCGGGCCTGGATTGGCGTGCGCTCACGACCGAGCACTTTGACATAATTTTCCCCGCTGTTGCGGGTCAGGCCGCGGCCCGCATGGAGGAGATTTCCGAAAAAGTTTATCCGGAAATAAAACACCTTTTGGGCTACGCGCCCCCGGGCCGCACGCCCCTGGTGCTCAACCCCATGCGCGACACGGCCAATGGCTATGCGCAGGCCATTTTCAGGAAAATGGAATTCTACCTGACCGTGCCGACCGGGAAGTGGTACGGCCCGAACGACCCAGCCTGGCTGGAAACGCTTATGCTGCATGAATACACGCATATTTGCCACGGTCTGCGGAACGAAGGCCTGACCGGGTGGGCCACGACGATTTTCGGGGAAGTAAACGGTGTCAACCTTATCGCGCCCCGGTGGTGGGTGGAGGGTTTGGCGATCTATGCGGAGACCGAGCTCTCCGAGGGCGGCCGGGGGCGCAGCCCCTATCACCGCATGAAGCAGGCGGCGAATTTGTTGTCCGGCCAGCCCTGGTCTCTGGGACAGATTGACCATTATCCCCGGCGGGCTTTTCCATCAGACCGCGTGTATATTCCGGGGTACGACATGCTGAGCGCCTTGCAACAGGAAAAAAATAGTCCTGACCTGTGGGATCGGCTCTCCGCCGGGTACAGCGCCTGGCCGTTTTTCGGATTGGGCTATGTCTGGCAAGGCGAAACAGGACTTAACCCCGGAACGGTTTGGGAACGGGTTAAATCTGAAAAAATATCAGAATACGAACGGCATTATGGCCGGGATCGCCCGGCCCTGCCGGGCGCCAGGGTTCTGGCCGAAGGTCAGCAGGAATTTTTCGGGCAGCCGAAATGGACCGCGGACGGACGCGTGGTGGCCTACCGGCAAAGCCTGGCCGAGGACTCGGCCTTGATCGCCCTTGACCCGGAAAGCCGGACCATCCGGGTCAAGGCCCGGCCTGATTTCCCCGTTTACCGGTATGACTATTCGCCTGGGGAAGACACGTTTGTCTATGCCCGGATTCTGGTGGACGCGGTTTACAGCGACAATAAGATTTCCGACGTGTTTCGATACGGGCCGGATGGACGGGAACAACGCTTGACGAACGGTAAGCGCTGCTGGTCGCCCACGCTCCTTCCGGACGGCCGGGTGGCATGCGTGGTCAATGATCTTGGCTCGAACCACTTGGCTGTGCTCGATCCGCGCACCGGCGCTCTGCGGCCCATCCCGGGTCCGGCAGGCGCGACCTATCAGGCGCCCCGCTGGTCCCCGGACGGCAGCCGACTGGCAGCCAGCGTGCGCATTAACGGGATGCAGGACGTGTGCCTGATCAATCCGGATTCCGGCGTCTTGACGCCCCTGACCGGCTGGGACGCAGCCGGGGACTGGGACCCGGCCTGGTCGCCGGACGGGAAATTTCTGTTGTTTGTTTCCGATCGCTCCGGCGTGCATCAAATCTACGCGTACGCCCTGGAATCCGGGACGCTTTTTCAAGTGACCAATGCCTGGCTGGGCGCCTTTGATCCGGACGTGTCGCCGGACGGGAGCCGGCTGGCCCTGGCTGAATATCGACCCGGAAACATTCAGCGTATCGTGGTCGCCCCCCTGCTTCCTGAAAACTGGACGCAGGTTCCGGTCTCCCCTCCACAGCCGCAACCCGAGCCTGATGCAATGTTTTCACTGGCTCCGGCCACGGGCAGGGGGTATTCCGCCTGGCCCTACCTGCTGCCCTCGTTTTGGATGCCCATGCTGGGCCAGGACCAGGACGGCCTGCTCGTGGGCATAGCCTCGGCCCGGCAAGACCCGCTGGAAATTCACTCCTGGTGGGCGCAGGTCCTGTGGAAGCCGCAAACCAACCGGATCTACGGGGAAGTGTCTTACACCAACCTGGACACCCCGCTTATTCTGACCCCCCGGATTTTCAGCCTGCCGCGATATCGTTACGGGGCCGTGGGGGACCGCGAGGATGAAACACTCGGCTGGTACCGGGCGCAAGGGGTCAGCCTGGAAGCAAAGCTTCCCTTGGTTTGGCAAGTGGCAGCGGACCGGTTAACCAGCATGATGCTGGACGCCGCCTACACGCGCTTTGCGATGAGTGACTATACACCCGGGTTTTTTCTTGATGATATGTACCAGGGTATGCAGGCAGGAGTTCAATTCCATATACGGACCAAACGGACCCGGGATCTTTTTCCGGTTTTAGGGGGCGCTCTGTCGCTGCGGGGCATATCAGCCTTGCCCGGCCAAGGCTACGACGGGAACTGGCTGTCCGCGCGGGCGGAAGTGTATTTGCCCTCCCCGGCGCCACACCAGGCATTTATCCTGAACGTCCGGGGGTCTCAGTCAGCCGGTCTTTTACCCGAGGCGCCGGTTGCCATCCCGCCGCAAGGATATGGCGGAGGGCAATTCAACGCCAGTCGCGCGCTCACCCTGGGCGCGGGCTACCGTTTTCCGCTCGCGTACCTGGATAATGGACCAGGATTGTTTCCCGTGTTTTTCCAGGCCCTGTGGGGCGAGGTGTTGGCAGAGTGGGGCGCGGGCTGGGACAACGCGCTTCGAGCGGCGGACTGGCAGGCCCGGGCCGTGTACAGTTACACGGCGGCCCTGCATTTGGACCTGGACCTGTTCTGGTATTTGCCGTCGCGCCTGAACACGGAAATCATTTTCAAATCCCTGGCCGGGGAAACGCAGTTCAGGCTGGACGTGCAAGTCGGATTTTAATTTTAATCGAACACATCCGGCCTTGATGAGAACGGAAAAGAAATAATGCCATTACGATCACTATTAACCAAGCTGAACCAGGAACCGGCTTTTACAGATCTGTGCCAATACCTGACGCAAACCCCCAAGGCCAAATCTTGGCTGACCGGTTTGGGCGGTTCGGCCTTTCCGTATTTTTGGGCCGGGGTGCGGGAAAACCTGCGCCAGCCCATGCTGGTGCTGGCGCCCTCGCTGGATGAGGCGCGCACGCTATATGACCAACTCCGCATTTTCCTGGAACATCCTGACCCGGAGCGGGAGGAACTGTATTTTTTTCCGGGCCGCGAAGTGCTGCCCTACGAGCATGCGCTTACGGATATGGATATCGAGGGCGAGCGCCTGGAAGTGCTTCTGCGTCTGGGGCGGGGCGAGAAACCGGTCGTAGTCGCGGCCGTGGAGCAGGCCCGGGAGCTGCTGCCGGCGCCGGCCTGGCTGCGCGACCGCTGCCTGCACCTGGCCCAGGGCCAATACCTCGACCGGGATAAGCTGATCCAGGCGTTGGTCGAACGCGGCTACGCCCGGGAAGCCATGGTGGAAGCCCGGGGGCAGTTTGCCGTGCGGGGCGGCATTGTGGATATATTTCCGCCCGCGGACCTCTCTCCTTGGCGAATTGAGCTGGAAGGCTCGGAGGTGCTGAGTCTGCGCCGGTTCAATTTAATGCCCACCGAGGGCGCGCCGCCTGGGCCGGCCAGTGAGGCGGTTATCACGCCCGCGCGTCTGTTCGCTCCCTCGCCAGAGGAGCTTAAGGCAGGATTGAAAAATCTTCAGCAACAGCACGGTGTTGACCGCGTCAAGCCGCTGCGCGCGGCGCTGGAGGACAATACCCAGCAACCCGGGGCGGACACCTACCTGCCGTATTTTCTGCCCACAGCCCAACTGCTGGACTACGTATCCCCGGACGCCGTGTTGGTGGTGGAATCGCCCGGACTGGCCCGGAAACAGGCGGAGCAGGAAGACCAGCGCAACCATCGTTTATACCTGGACCATAAAGTTAAGGAACCTCTGCTGCCCGCCCCGGAAGCTTTGTTCATTTCCTTCGACCGCCTGGGCGAACGGTTGGGCGAGTTTACCACGGTGCAAGCCGGGCGCCTGAAGCAGCAAGCCTGGCCTGAAGCGGAATTGCAACCCGAGTGGTCGTGTGTGGTAAAAGGCACGGATCCTCTGCGGGGGAACCTGGATTTGCTCCTGCGCGAGGCCCAGGCCCTGCGGCAGCAAGGGTTGGAGCTGCATCTGGTTTCCCACAATCCAGCCGAGGAGCGGCGAATCAAACGGGTGCTGGCCGAGCACGCCGCCCAGTTGCAGAATCCCGACCTGCTGGGTCACTTCACCTTTCACGTGGGGCACCTGACCACCGGGTTCCAGTTTCCAACGGCCAAGTTCGTGTTGTTCACGGACCAGGAGATTTTCAACCGCCGTCTGGGCCGCCCCAAATCCCGGCGGCTAAAGGGTTCGGCCTATCCCTCGCAACCGGTAAGCGATGTGCTGGAACTCAAAGCCGGGGACCTGGCCGTGCACCGGGATCACGGACTGGCCCGCTACCAGGGCGTGGTGAACCTTGGCATCGACGGCGGCGAGAAGGAGTTCGTCTGCCTGGTTTACGCCGGAGACGAGAAACTTTACGTACCGACCGACCAGCTCCGGCTAGTCGAAAAATATATCGGTGGGGACGGCGCGGCGCGCGTGAACCGGCTCGGCACCTCGGCCTGGGAAAAGACCAAGCAAAGGGTGCGTGAATCCGTCACCGAACTGGCCCGCCAGCTCCTGGACATCTACGCTGCCCGCCAGGTCCACCAGGCCCACGCCTTTGCGCCGGACACACCCTGGCAAAAGGAGTTCGAGGAAACTTTTCCTTACGAGGAAACACCGGACCAGGCCCGGGCCATTGCCGAGGTGAAGGCGGACCTGGAGAGCACCCGCCCCATGGACCGTTTGATCTGCGGGGACGTCGGCTTTGGTAAAACCGAGGTGGCCATACGCGCCGCGTTTAAAGCCGTGCAGGAGGGCTTTCAGGTGGCCATGCTCGTGCCCACCACCATTCTGGCGGATCAGCACTTTGCCACCTTCCGCGAGCGCCTGGCCGCGTACCCCATGCGAATTGAGCTGCTCTCCCGCTTCAAGACGCCGGCCGAGCAAAAAATCGTCTTGCGGGACATGGCGCAGGGCGCCGTGGATATCGTGATCGGAACCCACAAATTGCTGGGCAAAGAGGTGCGCTTCAACAAGCTGGGATTGTTCATTCTGGACGAAGAGCAGCACTTCGGCGTGGCGCAGAAGGAAAAATTGAAAAAAATCAGGAGCGTGGTGGACGTGCTGACCCTGACGGCCACGCCCATTCCCCGCACCCTCTACCTTTCGCTCTCCGGCATCCGCGACATCTCCATCATTGAAACGCCGCCCTTGAATCGGCTGGCGATTCGGACCACTGTCATGGAGTATTCCGAGGCCGTAATCCGGGAAGCCGTGGTGCGCGAGATGTCCCGGGGCGGGCAGGTGTTTTTCATTCACAACCGCGTGCAGACCATCGGGCGCATGGCCGAACGGGTCAAGGAATTGGTGCCCGAGGCGCGGGTGGCCATTGCCCACGGAAAAATGGACAAGGACGAGCTGGAACCGGTGATGGAGCGGTTCCTGGCCCGCTCGATCGACATCCTGGTGTCCACGACCATCGTGGAAGCCGGGCTGGACCTGCCCAACGTCAATACCATTCTCATCAACCGCGCGGACGCGCTCGGCATCGCGCAATTGTATCAGCTGCGGGGGCGCGTGGGGCGCGCGGACCGGCAGGCCTACGCCTACCTGTTTTACCCGGCCGGCGGCGCGGTGACCAAGGACGCCGAAAAGCGCATGCTGACCCTGCAGGAGTTCACGGAACTGGGCTCGGGGATCAAAGTGGCCATGCGGGACATGGAGATCCGCGGGGCCGGGGACGTGCTGGGTCCGGAGCAATCCGGGCAGGTGACGGCCGTGGGCTTCGAAACCTACTGCAGCCTGCTCGAGGAAGCCGTGCGGGAACTGCGGGGGCAACGGCAGGAAGGTCCGGCAGAGGTTAAAATTTCCCTGCCCCAGGACGCCTTCCTGCCCTCGGATTACGTGCCGGACACCATGGCTCGGCTGAACCTGTACAAGCGGCTGTCCGGCGTGAAAACCGAGGAGGAGCTAAGCGCCCTGGCCCGGGAAATCGAGTCCCGGTTTGGGGCGTTGCCGCCGCCGGCCCGGACCCTGGTGGACGTGGCCGGTGTTCGGCTGGTCGCCCGGCAAGCCCGCATCCGGGAGATTCATATCAATCCACGCAGCCTGCTGATCAAATGGCCCAGGTATTTTCAGCCGCCGACCGCCCTGGTCGAGCGCCTGCTGGGGAGCGATAAAAGACGCCTGCGGTTCATTCCGGGCGAACAGCCCGGCTTGGAGGTGGGGCTGGCAGGCGGGGACCTTCTGACCGGGGCTAAAAAGTTCTTGTCCGAACTAAATTCTCTGTGATATAAACGATTGTCTTGTTTCCCCGGCTGGCGCTTGAAAATAGCGGTTTCCAGCCCCCGGGGCATTATTCAATACTACGGAAGAAAGATAATCCCGCGAGGGCGGGTTTCACCCAGGATTGAAGGAGGCGCGTATGAAGCAAGCAGGACGCATGATGATACTGATGGGCCTGGCGGTCCTGACCGCGGCGAGTTTTGGCTGCGGAAGCAAGGACAACAAGGTGCTGGCCATTGTGGGCGGACGCAAAGTCACTATCAGCGATTTTAAACTGGCTCTCAACAACCTTCCCGAGAACTATAAGATTCTGACGGAGTCTTATAAGGGGAAACACAAAATCCTCAACAATCTGGTTAAAAAAGAGCTGCTGGTCATGGAAGCCGAGCGGCGCGAGTATCAGAATGACGCTGCGGTTAAAGATAAAATCAAGGAAATCAGGATTAAAACCGCAAGGGAATTGGACCGGCGGATCGGGGAATTAAAAAAGCGGCGAGCCTCCCTGGACCAACAGGTCTACGAGAACGTGCTCCTGAGCGAACTGAACCGTCACCTCAAGCAGGAGGGCCTGGAGGGCGTGGAGATTCCCCCGGAAGAAATCAAAACCTACTTTGACGATTACGCCCGCAAGCTGAAAATCCTGAATCCCGCGGCCCGGGTGCCCAAGCTTAAAACCGTACAGAAGCAGATCCAGGCGATCCTGGTAGAGGAAACCCTCATCCGGCAACTGGGAAAAGAACACTCGGTTGAAATCAAGGAAATGCTGTTTAAGGAAATCTACGGAGACCAAACCCAGGATCTGATTATCGAAGACACCATTAAACGGTAATTTCAACGAGATCCCTCCAAGGTAACTAAATATGAAAAGAACCCTGATCATTGTTGGCGTGAGCGTGGCGGGCCTGACCTTGTTCACGCTGGGATACTTTTCCAAGTACCTCTCGCAGCGTTTCTACCGGCCCCGGCTGCTGGTCACGGTCAACAGCCATGATATCCAGGACGCAGATTTGAAGCGGGAGATGCGGTTTCTGCGGGTCTCCGGCAGCGCCACCTTCTCGAACATCACCCGGGAAGACGTCTTGGACCGGATGATCAATGACAGCCTGATTCTCGCGGAAGCCAAAAGGCTGCGGATTGCCGTGGCCGAGGAGGCCGTGGACGAGTACCTGACCAACCTCTGGGAGGGGTACAGCGAATCCGAGTCCGGGCAAATCATGGCTCAGCAGCAATTCAGTCCGGCCGAATGGCGGGGCCTGATCCGGCGGCGCCTGCTGGTGGAGGAAACAATCCGGCGAGCCGTGGAGGATCAGATCCACGTGGGCGAGGACGAAATCGAAGAATACTACTGGACGCACTTGCTGCAGTTCTACCGCCAGGTGCGCCTGCAGGCCCGCCAGATCGTAGTGGAAACCCGGGAACAGGCCGAGACCATAAAAAAACAACTGGACGAGGGCGAGGATTTCCAGGAATTAGCCAGGAAATATTCGCGCGGACCGGAAAAAGACCAAGGCGGAGACCTGGGATGGGTGGGAAAATCCGATCTGCCTCAATCCTTTTCGCGCGTGTTGTTTCAAATGAGACCGAAACAAATCAGCAAGCCTGTATCCACCCAGTACGGGTATCATATCTTTTTCGTGGAAAAACGCGAGCGGGGCGGGAAAATCCCGCTGGAAGAGGCGAAAAAAATCATCGAAAAGAATCTGCGCCTGCAAAAAAGTGACCGGGTCTTCCAGGCGTGGCTGGAAAACCTGCGCGGGCAGGCCAGCATTGTAATTCATGATCGAAGAGGTGTGGAATGAAAAACCGATATACTTTAATTTGCATCCTGGCGCTGATTGCCGGCCTGGGGACCGGGACCGCGCTGGCGGCCGAAGCGCCGCCGGCTGGCAGTACGATTCAAACCGCGGCCAAGGCCGTTCCGGCCGGTCCGGCGGAAAACGTGGACCGGATCGAGATCCGGGTGGGAAATGAAATCATCACCACTTTGGACATTGAAGAGCCGCTGACCCAGTTGCGGGCGCGCTTCAGCCAGGAACTGCGCGGGGAGGAATTGGAGAAAAAAATGGAGGAAATCCGCGGCCTGCATCTGAAGCGCCTGGTGGAGAGCAAGCTTCTCTTGCTCGAGGCGCGGAAGCAGGAAATTGAAGTCGGGGACGCGGTGGTGGATGAGCAGGCTGACAAGGAGATGGAAACCCTGCGGGCTCAGTTCAACAGCAGCCAGGCCTTTAAAGCCCAGATGGCCAAAGAGCATCTAACCGAGGCGGAATTCAAGGCCTACCGCAAGAAGTTGGTGCGCGAAAACCTGCTGCGCCAGCGTCTGCTGCAGATGAAAATGCAGGAACTGAAAACCGGCGCGGAAGTCACCAACGAGCAGCTCCGGGACTACTATGAAAAACACCGGCAGGAATTTCTGCGGCCGACCCGGGTGCGCCTGCGCCAGGTGTACGTGGCGCGGCCGGACGTGAGCCTGCCGAGCGATGAATTCGCGCTCCGCAACCGGCAGGCGTTGGCTAAAATCCGGGCTGCCCGGGAGCAAATCCGCGGCGGGAAATCCTTTGAAACCGTGGCCAAAAATTATTCCGAGCACGCGGCTACGCGGGAGCGGGGCGGCGACATCGGCTGGATCGAAGAAGGGGACGTGGGCCTGCCGGAGTTTGAACGGGCGGTGTTTAAGCAATTAAAGCTTGGTAGGGTCTCGGGCGTGATTGACACGGCCCGCGGGTATTTCGTGGTTAAGCTGGAGGATCGCCAGGCCGGGGGCGTGGCGCCCTACGACGAGGTCCAGGGGATGATCCGGAAAAAGATCATGGCCGAGGGGTCGGAGAAACGCTACGATATATGGATCAAAACCCTGAAGAAAAAATTCAAGGTAGCCTATATCGATAAAAAGAGCTGATTCGGGATTAAAGCCAAAGGCCGGGAGGCGTACCCGATCAGCCTTGGTTATTCAATAAATGATCGGGTACAGAGCATTTGAGCAGTAGAAAGTAGTAAGTAGTAAGTAGAGGAATAGCTCAAATGCGGTCGATTTTCAACTTTCCATTTTCAATCCTTGAAATGATAATCCCTCATACAAATCAATGAGAATTGCAATGCCAAATCCACCCGGCCTTTTTTTTCCTAAATTTTATGTAATATTTGTTAGCTTTCCTGAATCAAACAGTAAAAGAGAAACTAGGGAGCATTTAAAACGAAAGGTAAATCATTCACAAATAAGTCATATTCTGGTTAAATAGAGCGAGGAGGGGGGGGTTATGAAAAAACACATCCACATATTTTGTTCTTTCTTCATTTTTAGTATTATCCCAGGCTATAGCCAGGTGTGCGCCCAATCGGATGTTCGACCTGGGATTGAACAGGGAAACACAATCACCTCAAAGGCCGATACTGTTAAACTCTCGACCCAAGTACTTTCCTTGAGAGAGTGCCTGGAACTGGCGAAGAAAAGCAATCTGGAAATTCAAGTCAGCACGCAAAACCTGCGAAGCGCCGAAGCCAAGGTGGGGCAGGCTTTGTCCCTGTATTTTCCGCAATTGGGGATTGAGGCAGGATATAATATATTAGATGCGGATCGTGTGAGCCGAATTAAGATATCCTCGGAATATCATGAATTATTTGTGAGTACCTTGACCTTTTTAGATTTGAAAAGGGATATCGAAGAAGGGAGACTACTCCCTATATACCCGCCAGGTACTGACCCCTATTATATTATTGTTAACGATCCGGATACCACCCTTCCATACTACCTAACGGCTTACGGCACGATACCTAGAAAGATTGAATCTGGTTATTTGGGTGGGCACAATGTCGGCGCAACGGTCTCGTTGACGCAACCTCTCTTTGCAGGCGGGAAAATCAGCGGGCGCAACAAACAGGCGGTCTGGAACCGCGATATAAAACGGCTTGCAAGAGAGGAAACCACCCAAAAAGTCCTGGCTGAAGTAAGCCGGACTTATTTCAGTGTGTCTCATGGGCAACAACTCAT
>JAUXBQ010000039.1 GCA_030619365.1 candidate division FCPU426 bacterium
GTTGCCTGGTGTGGTCATGTGAAAAACCTCATTCAATAGATTGGCGGACCGCCTCCCGGCCGCCCGGGGGGCTCTACGCGTGTATCACCCGGACGTCTTGGGCCGGGCCGGGTTGTAGATTTCCCGGAACCAGATGGTGATAGCGCGGCCGATCGCGAAAAAACCCACGATGGCGTACAGCAGCACGATGATTATACTCGATATCCGGGCAATGTGAAAAGCAGTAGGATTGGGTGTCGAGCGATAAAAAAAGTCTCGCACCCAAGGCATCAGCCACCAGGACCAGACCAATAGCCAGGTCCAGCCGCCGTCCAAAAACCAGTAAAACCGCCTTAGCGTCCGGAGCGGCCGCGAGGGCATCCGGTTCGTGCCCAAGAGCAGCACCATAAGCCGCGGCCGCGCGGCCAGGAACAAAGGGAAATCCCGGCGGCCGGCCATGATTGCCAGCGCGGTCAGTCCCAGCCAAAGGATAATACAGGCCGCGTAATACAGTTGAGTGGTCAGGCTCGGCTCTGTGACAGGCATCCCTTATACCGCCTTGTCAATTCCCCGCTCTAAAGAATGGGCGACCAACGGAAGTCCCGCCCTTCAATTATCTATCCGGTCGGGGGAATTGGATATGATCTGTAGAAAATCATTATTACTATCCCGCTTCAACCCCGGCTTGTAAGCCGGGGAGACCGGAGGCCTGAAAGGCCGGAGCAATCCTTTTTCTATATAACCGCGCATAAATAAAGGGACATAAAAATTATTTATTAATTCCTCTCCCCTTAATCCCCTCCCACCAAATCTGGGGAGGGGAATATCGATATAATATCCCTTCCGGTCGGGGCATTCGCGGCTAACATATTAAAAAATTCCCGGTACGCGCCGCCCGCATTCAGGACAGGCGTTGGCCGTGATGCGCATACTTTGTGTGCAATACCCCTGGCGTTCAACCAGGCTGGTCCCGCATTGCGGGCAAAAAAGAGAGTCCTCGCCCAGGTCCAGGTTGCCCACGTACACCCAGGACAGTTTTTTTCGGGCCAAATCCCTGGCCTGGAGCAGTGTTTCCGGGTCCGTGGGCGGAGCCTTCCAGCGGTACTGAGGGTAATACCTCGTCAGATGCAGGGGAATTTCAGGGGACACGGAAACGATCCAGTCCACCAGGTCCGACACCTGCTCCTGCGTGTCATTGGCGCCGGGAACCAACAGATGCGTAATTTCGACATGGGAAACCGCTGCCACGGCGCAAACGGTCGCGAGCACTGGTTCCAGTTTCGCGCCACAGATGTCGCGGTAGAATTCGTCCCGGATCGATTTCACGTCGATGTTCCAGGCGTCGATAAGCGGCAGCAGGTCCTGCAGGGGCGTGGCCTGGATATACCCATTGGTGACCACGACGTTCAGCAAGCCGGCTTTTTTTACCAGGCGGGCGCAATCCCGCAAATACTCAAAATTGATCAGGGGTTCGTTATAAGTATACGCCACCCCGCAGGCCTCCCGGGCCAACGCCTCTCGCACGACCTGTTCCGGCGCCAACTGGGTAAGCTTAGGCCGCCTCTGGGAGAGGGTCCAGTTCTGGCAGAAAGAACATCTGAAGTTGCAGCCATACGACCCGAGAGAGAGAATCCGGCTGCCGGGCCTGACATGATAAAGCGGTTTTTTTTCAATAGGGTCCAGGCCCAGGGAAGAAACCAGCCCGTACGCCTCGGCTGCCAGACGCCCGCCCCGCGCGCGCCGCACGCCGCAACGGCCGGTCATCCCCTCCGCTATCCGGCAGGCGTGGGGGCAGAGTTCGCACTGGATGTGATCACCGTCCCTTTTCCAGTACGCCGCGATATGACCTTCCTGGTCTGTTGCCATGGTTTAGGGTTCCGGTACCGGGCGCGCCATTTCGCTCTTGCTCACTTTTTCCCGGAAGCCGATTGATTCGCCAGAATGCTCTTCACTTCTTCCATAAAGGCATTGATGTCCTTGAACTGGCGGTAGACCGAAGCAAAGCGCACGTAGGCCACCTCGTCCAGTTCACCCAGCTTGCGCATGACCAATTCCCCGATTTCCGTGCCGGTGATTTCTTTCTCCATTTTATTCTGGATGACTTTTTCGATCTCATCCACGGCCTGCTCGATCATCTCCGTGGAGACCGGCCGTTTTTCGCACGCCTTGCGCATCCCGGAAACAATCTTGAACCGGTCAAAAGGTTCCCGCCGGTTGTCCTTCTTCACCACGATCGGCAGGATGTCCTCCACCTGCTCATACGTGGTAAAGCGTTTTCCGCACTGGAGGCACTCGCGACGGCGCCGGATGGCCATGCCGTTTTTACTGGTGCGGGAATCAACGACTTTATCCTCCTGATAACCGCAAAAAGGACACTTCATGGGGTGGCCCCCCTTTCCAGAATTTCGATCTTCCGCTGCAATTCGCCCGCCTTGGGGTATTGGGGCGCCTGCTGTAGAATATAACGGTATTCCTGGGCGGCCGCAAGCCCTAAACCCTGGCGCTCCAGGATAAGCGCCTTGTTCAGTCGGGCCTCCAGATAGTGAGGCTTTAATCTGAGCGCTTCGTCAAAGGCCGCCACCGCGGACTCCAATTCGCCCCGCCGGGCCCGGACAATGCCCAGGTTGCTCATGGTGGTGGAGCGGGTGGTTACGTCTCCGCGCCAGTTTTTGGCCGCAGCCTTGGTAAACAGTTCGTAGGCCTCGTTGCTCTGCCCGCGTACCAGGGCCACGTATCCTTTGTACGAATACGGGATGGCGAAATCCGGAAACACTTCGATCAGGCGGTTTGCGATTTTCTCCGCCTCGGGCCAGCGTTTTTGCGATAAATGGACCGCGGCCAGGTCCAGCGCGAAATACACGTTGTAGGGGTCCAGTTCGGAGGCCTGGCGGCAGACTGTTTCGGCCTCGCTTAATTTGGAGGGATCCGTGAAATCGCCCCAATACTTAAGCACCCGGCCCAGGTTGTTGAAATCATACCCGTTCAGGGGATTCATGCCCATGGTATGGCGGTGGATGCCGGCCGCCCGCTCCAGCAGCGAAACCTTGTCCGGAGCGCGCTTGGCGGCTTCTTCGTGGGCAATGCCGTATTTCACCCAGTAAATTTCCCGGTGGGGATTGATCCCCACGGCCCGGCCCAGCTCGGCAATGGATTGTTGCGGATACCCCCGCGCCATGAAAATAATCCCTCTCTTAAAATGTATATCAGCGGTCCAGTAGCGGAGGGAGAGCACCAGGCTAACCAGGATTAGCCCGCCGATCGCCAAAAAGCCCAGCCAGCGGTTGAGGGACACGTCAGCCAGGGAGAACCGGCCTCTCTCGTGCGTGGGCGCCAACCGGTCCGGCAATTCCTCCCGCCCCAGGGTCGGACCCAGAGCCAACAAGACCCAAAATAAGGAGCCGTAAGCGACCACCGTGAAATTAAACTGGTTTTGCACCAGGAACCCCACTTGGGCGATGCCGATGGCCGCTGTCAAATGGCGCCGCTCGGGCGGAAGTGTTCGCAGTTGCTTCCACAAAACGGCGAAAAAAGCCGCCAGCAGCCACAGCCAGGCGCCCAGCCCAAGCAATCCGGTTGTGGCGCCGATTTGCAGGAAAAAATTATGCGCCTTCTCCGGGGTCCCGTTCCATTCCAGCCGCCAGTATTCCGCCAGCCGGTACTGGGGAAAGGTGATCTGGAAGGTGTCCAGGCCGCTGCCCAGCACGGGTTTGTCCCGAATCATCTGCAGGGCGCTGCGCCAGATGTAGAGACGGGGGGTGATTTTAAGGTGTTTGAAATCCAGGGTGGCCAGGGTGCGCGTCACGGTCGTGGTAATGGTCGAACGAACAAAGGGCGAGAAAAGCGTCAGGCCCGCGAGCAAGCCCAATATCATGAGCCAGCGCCTGTTCTGCTTCCACAAACTTCCCGGGCGGCGCCCGTCGTACCAGAGATAGAGCCCGAAGAGCGCGGCCTCGGCCACCAGGGCGTAAAGCGCTCCGCGGCTTTTGGTAAAGAGGATTGATACCGCCATGATCATGACCGCGGCCAGCAGCAGGCTCTTGGTGCGCGGACGATCCAGGTTCAGAAAAAAGATAAAGGCCACGGGCAGGGACATCAGCAAATAGGCGGCCAGAAAATTGGGATTGCCCAGGGAGCCGAAAAGGCGGCTGGCGCTGTAGGTGTTGGGATTCCACATGATGAAGTCAATGCCGAAGTTCTGGGCCACGCCGTAGCCGCCGGCCAGCACGCCCGCCAGCACGATGGCGGCCAGGAATTTCCGCGCCTCGTTCAGATTGCGCACGAATTGATGCACCAGGAACCAGAGCAGAAGGTAATTGGCTATGGTTAAAATGCCCTCGAAATCTTCGTATACCCCGAAAATGCTGGTTTGCAGGTTGTTCGTCCAGAGGGTCGAGAGCAGCGAGGACAAGCCGACCAGAGCGATGGGCGGCCAGAGCGAGGAAGCACGCAGTGTCACCCCGCCCAGAAGCAGGGCGCGGGCCATGAAGGCCAGCAAGGCCAGCAGCGTGAAAATCCGAAACGCCGTCAGTTTGTTGAATTCAAAAACATCGTGAGTATAGGTGTAAAAGACCAGCGGCACCACAATGAGCAGGGCCAGCAAGGGCAGCAATTGGCCATGATAGAAAAAGTCCCGGAGTTGTTCCTTGGTCATGTAATACTCCTAAACTGGAGGCCAGCCGCCTTGGGAGGTTCGGCAGGTCTTTTGGAAAAACGTTGGGCGGTAATTGCGAAAATACGGTTATTTCCCAATCAATTCTCGGCTCGGCAGGTTGTGAAAACGATTTCCGCTCCAACGTTTTGGAAAAAGACCTGCCGAACTTAGGTTGCCATTTCTACAATTTACAATGGTTTTTATCAGTTCGAAAGTGTCTAACTCTTGTCTTTAGCAAATTACATTTTGCCATATGCGATAACCAGCACTGTAGTGCTCCCAATGAAGCTAAACCGCTTATTGCTAAAGTCGGGTAAATAAGCTCAGTTGAGGATACTATACTCATAGTACTTCTGCATTAAAAAAAACCCTCTCCCGGGCCTTGTCAAACCAAGAGAGGGGATTGAATAAAACCGCGAACTTTATCAGGCTTAGGCTGATCCGGCATAAAACCTGATGACCCTCCGGATGAACTCCAGGCCTTTTCTTACTTCATAGTTATGCTTTTTAATCATATCATGCAGGGCCCCGCGCGTACCATATAGTCCAAGCATAATAAAAGGCACGCTCAGTTTGCCCGGTTTTATACCGCGCTTTTCAAGCATTTTAACGAGAATCCCACTTAAAGAACCATATGTCTCGGGCGTCGCATATTCTTTTTCCACCACCATTATCGGATCCAATAGTTCGGCCAAACTGCTGAAGGCCAGAATATTCAGCATATTTTCCGCTAAAAGATCCACATTCTTTTCGGTATATTCCACTTTAAAGAGCTTATAATAATTAGTTATAAAAGCCGCCAGGTTGCGCGCCAGCTGCTTCTGGGCCAGCAAAGCCGTTTTTTCATCCCGGGCCTCAAGCACAGCCATGACCATGCGGTGAAGATCACTGTCCCGTCTTTCCAATTCCCTGATCAGCGGCGCAACAGTGCCTTTGGGCATCAAGGCCTCGAGCCTTATGATCAACATATTAAAATAGGCGGATGGATTTTTACGCGCAATTCCCTTATGAGTACTGTTGCCGCCCAGCCATAACGACCATTGCTGCCAGCCACGGAATTTCGCCTCAGGCTCCGCGGACTTGCCCAAAAAGCGGCCGGCAAAGCGCTGCACCGGCTGCTTACCGCTTTTGACCTTGGCAACTATATCTTCAAAAGTTTCTTTCTTATTCCCTATTGCCGTTCCAACTGTTGGAAGGTAAAAGGTCGTTTTTACCCCTTTCGGGTCGGCAAACGTGTATTCATATATTTGTTGCGAAGTGGCTACAACACAAACCTGTCTCCCAAAATAATCTTTTCCCATATTAACCGCATCCACTGCTTGCAGGTCCGCCTTGGCAGTCCATTCCCGGGAGCTTTTCAGCAAGGAATAAACTTGGGATTTGTCCAGAGTGACGATATCGCCGGTCTTAACCTCCGGCCTGTCCATCTCCCTGAGGATAGCCAGCAATCCGGCATCCACCTCAAGCCCTTGCTGTTTAATGTGCTTCAATAAAGTACTAGCCATCTTGGGCACAGCCGCCAGAGAGACTGATACAAGTTCATCACCATATTCCTGCAGGAAATCCAGGCTGTGGCGCCGGGCGGTAGCCGCGGTCAGGGCATGATCAGCCATTAATTTATACGCCTCAGCAGCCTCGGCCGTGTCTTGCGCAAGCATTGCGGCCAGCGTATTTTTTCGCCTGGCAACCCAGCCAACCAAGGCGCCGCCACTGCGATGCTGAAGTAGCTGTGACTGCTTTTTCAGCGTATTCCCACGGTCTTTCCTGGCTTGCAATTCCGCCTCAGGGCTAAAACTTGCTTCCAGCGCCTGCCTGTCAGCCAGGGGCACGCCGGTGTGTTCCTCGATTAGTCTTAATAATGCATCCCAGCCGATCGTAAGATTTTTACGCGCCAACGGCCTGACTGTTTTTTCAATCGGCCGCAGGGATTCTCTTTGCCTTTTCACCGCCTGCTTCATAACCATGTCTTTGCGGCTGAAAAAGCCCAACGCCATCAGGTAAAAACGCAATTTGCGCGTGATAACCAGAGTCCACAGCGCTGTGCCCAGCCAGATCCTTATGAATGCGCGCCCCATACCGGGCAGCAGTCCCTTATTATTATTTAACGCCATTTTCCAGGCCCAAGCAGGCATCTCAATCCAATATTTTGTGTTGGTATTAAAGAATTTTTCGTCAAAAGCTACATCTGTTTTTCTGCTTTTTTCGGCTTCCTCGTCTTTTACGCCGGGCCGAACTCTTAGATAAGGCGCTTTCCCGTAACTCACGTGCTTTTTTATTTTAAAATATTTCCCGAAAAGCCGGTCCCGGAAATCTTCGCATGTTTGCTCAATAACAGGTTCAAAGGGAGATTCATTTGGCTGGGGTTCTGAAATATTCCGCTGATAATATTTCGAATGTTCAGCCAGGCCGGCGGGGATATCCAAATATTGATTAACTGCCGCGTGGGAAACAATGAAGACCAGCATGCCGATCATAAGGCCCAGGACAGGGGAAAAGGCCTGTAGGGAAATATACGCCAGCGCTGATATGTTGGCTGCGATCACGGCGTTAAGCCAGGGGGTTGGGGTGTCAGTGCGCAAAACAGGGCCTAAAATACGGTTCAGAGGGGGCGCTCTATCCAAAATCCAGTTAAATACTTTATCTAAATGCAACACCGGAAAGAGAATCAGGGCTATTTTAAATGTGCTCTGCAATTGCCCTATTATGGTGTCAATTGGAAACCAGTCCGCGAGCAACGGACTTCCCAGCATGCTCAGGCCCCACAGCCCGGCCATCACTACCCCGCCTAAAAACAGCGCCCAGCCGGCTTCAATAAGCACCAGATACTTGCTATATGTCTGCGGCGCCAAACCGGGAAACAGCTTAAACGTCCACATCTTTATCAACTCTGATTTGCCGGCGGGTGAAGTAGTGTCTGGCACCGGCTTCAATGATTGGCCGTCGTCAATCTTTCCGGTTTCCATATATATTTTCAGAACTTCCCTTAGAGCTTGATCCCGAATATCATTTACAATTTTCTCTACTTCTTCATATGCTTTTGAACCTTGTTTAGTATTAATTCTTAGCTTAGCGACTGCTTGTTTCCCTCTTTTTTTAGGACTGTAGCTAAGACCAATATCAACTTTGCCTCTGACTACCTTTTTTATTAGTTCCTGGTATGTTGGATCTGTATAAAGTATCGTCTTTTCCCTGGCGTGCATAGCATTTTCTATTTCCTTAATGATTCGTTTCTGATCTTTTAAATCTATTAGTTTCCTCAATAAATACTCATCAATTCCCGGAAACAGCAGCTCAAAATCTGCCGAAGAGCTCCCAACTTCTTCTTTTACTTCAAAATAGCGGTCCAAATCGAAATCCGGGGAAATAATCATCAAGCTGGCAAAAACAGATTTGCAAGCCCGGATCACAGCATCTATCTGCTGCTTATAGGCAATCCTGTTTCTCCGCACTCTGCCTTCCCAGAACATTTGCAAATCATATGGCACAACACTCGTGATGCGGTCCATATTCGTTATGACCTCAGCTTTGATTTCATAAGTATCGCTTAATTTCTCGGTTTTCAGGTCTTGACTTAATCGTCTCAGTTCCTGCAGACAACGGCCATACATCTTAGCCAAGGTATTTTTCAAAGCTGGAATCTCGGATTTGTTGTTCGCATTGAAGACTTCTTCTAAGTGTTCACTCAGGCTTTCCAAAGCTGCCGACAATTTTCCTTTTTCGAATCCACTTTTAGCAATTGCGGAAGCGGGCGCGATAAGTTTCAGTTCTATTGCATCCAACAGTTTAATCATGTAGGCAAATAAAATAAGATGACAGCGGGCTTGATTCAGCAGAATACCCTGTTTTCTTACCTGCTTACCCAGCTCCTGCATTTTTTTAAATAATTGTCGATCAGAAAAGTGCCTCTCATCAATCTTGCCTTCCGATACCAGATTTAATGCTGCCATGGTATCCAGGAAGTGGAGATACACTAAGGCCCGATCACATAACTTATTCAAAGCCAGCAGATTATCCTCGTGCTGTTTTCTTGTATACTTTTCAGGATCAGCCTGTTTTATTGCTTCTAGCATTTGATTATATTCATTTATGATATCCTGATAATTGCTATCAACCCAAGATGGAGTGCCTTCCCAGCTTCTGTTTTCCAAATCTTCTTGTTCTTTGAGAAATTCCTGTATTTCAGTATCTATGTGAGGGAGAAGGCCGGCATCGGTCACGCCACTGATTTGCAACCATTCCGTGAATTCCCGACTATTCAAAATGGCCAGACAGGCAGCATGCCGCTCAGGATTTTGCTTAGGCTGCCATCTCTCATCTAAAAAAGCATGTGCTTTGTTGATTTCTTCAATAGTAACTGAAGTTGTGGATACTATTGTGGTCGCTTTGTCACTTAGTTCCGAGACTCTATTTATCTCAGCCACTACAGATAAAACTGCCTTGCTACTCTCCGCACTCGCTGAAGCAGCCATAGTAACTAACTCAGCACGCAGGACAGGGTTACTATCTATTCGAATATTCAGCATAGTTGTTTGGCACTTTTCATCGGCTGTTCGCGCAAATTCCCACTGTTCTTTTGCCTGGTTTAATGCAGCTAATGCACTTTTCATTGAACTTTTAAATTTTTTGTATTTTTTTTCCACTGATGCAAAATTTTCATCGATTTCCCTGATTGGAATACTGACTTGTTTCAAGCCAGGTTCTTGTTCCCGGACCCGTGCCACCTCTCCAGCAAGTTGAACAGACAATTTCTTGATAGCAGGAACATTTTTTTTCGCTGTATCTATAGAGTTTTCGGCCTGGTTAATAGCAGCGCTGCATTTCCGGACTGCTTGCACTGCTGCTTGGGATTGTTTTTTCACCTGAACAGCAAAATCATGGGCAATTTGGTATTTTTGCATATACTCATTTTTAATATTTTGGTGCTGTTGGGCCTGGCTGAGACTTTGGGCCACTTCTGTAGCCACTGTTTCTATGTCTGGCACCAGCTCTGAAATAGTTTTAACTGCCTCACCGGCTGTTTGTGTTGCAGCCCGGCTGGTTCGAAGCGCTTCCTTTCCTACTTTGACTAGTTCGACACCCCCAGCAGCAGATTTTTTTGTGTCAGAAACCAGGTTTTGGCAATTTTCATAATGTTTTTCCGCAGCTTCGTCGTATGAGGCTGCGCTCTTCTCTGCGGCCCGGACTTTGCTCATAGCAGTGCGAACCTTGCGTTCTTCTTGTTCCAGTGATCTAAATAGATTCTCGCATTCCTGCGCAGCTTCCTCCGCCTCTTTCCAGGTACTTGCGGTTTTAACTTTTTGCGCTGCTGCTTCAACCTTAACAGCCCTTTTTGCGCACAGCTTAGATGCCGCGTCTGCTTCCTTTACAGCTTTTTTTGCTTCGGTTAGGGCTTGCAAGCATTGTTTTTTAGCTGAATTTGCCGCAGTGGATTCCTCCTTAATGCGGTCAGCAATCTTTTGTGCAGCCAGCTCTCCCTCTTGCTGGCGTTGTTTTGCTTCTAAGCCTTCTTGTGCTTTAGCCAGTAATTCTTGTGTTGTTTTAACCCATTTCCATTGCTTCTGTTCCGCTTCAGAAATATTTTGAATTAAAATTGGCGCCATTGAAGTTGCGATCTCAACTTGGCCTTTTTTTATAAAACCTTCAATTGCGCGCGGCAAATCCTTGGATTCATTAAGTTTTGGAACAATTTGGTTATCCGTAATTTTCAGAACCAGTCCGTGATAAGTAATGCCGGCTAAAGTCATTGGCTTTTCAAACCGCACCTCAAGCTTTGCTTCATGGTAAAAAGTCGCAGCTCCCGCCATGCGGTGAACGCTTTGAATATTATTTTCAACCTCCGCGGCTAGTTGCTTATTCATTGCTTCCAAACAACTATCCCGCATATTGTTATCCGGTGTTAATCCCAGAGTTTCCATATCCTCGAGGTGCTTAAGCGTATAGCCGTGCAAAACCAATAATTGCGAAGCAGTTTCTTTAGGCGCTGCCTGTAAAAGCGCATCTGTTACCTCATCTACTTCGCTTAGATCCACTACCTTAGCGGGTAATTCATCCCTAAGCATAGCCGCTATGTCTTCCTGCCCTGGCAAGTTCGAAAAAAATGTTCGGGCATTCTCAAGTTTTGGCGGTTCCAGGACTTCTGCCTCCGGTTCAGTTGTTTCTTCCGGGGCTGAAGTTGCTTCTTCTTCCTTTGCTTTGCCATTTGCTTCGCCCAAACCCCCGGTCATGTCTTCCGGGGATATCTTTCTCTCGTCAGCGCGTTTCAACGTAGTTTTAGTGTCCGTAAACGGATCATTTGGATCAGGGAAAAAGGCCAATATTTTTTCCTGATAAAACTTCACAAGCTTTTTCATATATATCCATGCCAGAAAGTTATAGGCCAATTGCCCTTCAGAGGGTCTTTTCAAAAAAGTCCGTTGGTCAAAAACCACAACCAGGCTCTTTCGGGCCCGGGTCCGGGCAACATACAGCAGCCGGACACTACTTACAATTCCCCATATCCCTTCAGGATTACTGCGCACCAAATCAACAATTACTATATCGTTTTCATCGCCCATATAACTCCGGACAGTAGAGACAATCGGCAGTTTTTTTACATCAAGACCGGGAAAAGCTGCTTGCAGCTTTTCCCGCAGAAGCTTTGCTTGGGCCCGGTATGGGGTTACGATCGTTATCTGCTTCAGAGAAAACTCTTCCCCCTTCAAAATCGCTTGTTTGTGATAATGCCGGACAAGTTCAAGGTCTTTATTAGCCGAACAGTCATTTTTATAGCTTACTGGTCTTTTGCCTGCAATGAATATAGTGTTTGGCAAATTTAGCGCATCCGCCTCCTGGCCGGTTTTTATGGTTATTTTAGTAGCTTCTTTCCTAAATGCCTTCGTCAAATTTTCTCTAATCTCAGACACGAGTAATGAGTCGGATGAGTCAGCGGCAATAATCGTAATCTGATCCGTGGAAATGCCTTTTCGTTCTCGCGCACGAACAAACCTTTTCATTTTACTGTCAGACTCGTCATCCAACATAAGCGGTTCTTCTGTTTTCTCATCTTCTTTTTCATGAAATTCTTTTGGCTCGTCAGGATCGGAAATATCAATAAGCTTCATGGTATCTGTATCATAGTCCAGCCACCCGTGCGGCCTGACCCGGCCAAAATTTGAAATTGTTTCATCTAACCAGCCCAGCAAAGGATGGGCCCGGTATATCTCACTTAACTGGATGACATTCCCATGGCACTTTTTTAAAAGCCGGTCAAAAGCATTTTTACAATAGGTCTTTATCTCTTCCGGTTTAATTCCTGCTTTTTTCAAATTCCTGGTTTCCTGGGCAGTAAAACCAAAAAGAGAAAACTGTTTCTGACTGCCGATCACAACCAGCTTACCATCATCTTTTAAATGTGAGAGAATCGCAATCACAGCCGGCAGGCTGGCCAGGGTGGATTCCTCCACAATCACCATATCCACTTGATTTTCCTGCAAAAATTCCCTTTTATTTTCGGAGTCAGACAAAAACATAGCCAGACCCGCGGCTGTGCCGCCTATAATCCTGCCTTTAGATCCAAATTTTCTGAATTTCTCTTCAAAATTTTTCAGGGCTTCCAGCCGGATTCCTGTTTTTTTATTACCCGTCCATCTACGTTGTACTCTGTCATCGACTTTTTCCTTATTATTGGCAATACGGAAAACAGGCAGTTCTTCAAACGAGGCGAGCAGGTGATCAACACTCGTATGCATTTCACCGACCACCAATACTTTCAAACCTCTTAGCATGGCCTGATAAGCAATTTCACTTACTACTGTGGTTTTTGCTGTACCGGCCGCCCCTTTAAGGAAATTAATTAATGTAGCCCCAAATGGCAAATTTACCGCCGTTTGTTCACTTTTGTCATCTCGGATCAGGGGATTATGATACTCCTCCTCCAAAACATTCTTGAGCGGCAGCTTGGTAGTTTCCATTTCTTCCAGGCCAAATAAATAATCAAGAAATTTCCTTTTGGTTCTTCTTCCACTAGAAGATTTCAGGGCTTCCAGCAAGGTTTCCATAATTTCAAGATAGATTTCTTCATGCGTAGAGGGTATCTCCGTGAGCAGATGTCCGTTTTCGGGAAATTCCTGGCCGGGTTGGAAATCGATTGGTTGTAACCGGAGAAAGGTGTTACCATCGATCTTACTTATCTCAGTAATCCTTAACTGCATCCTATTTCCCTCGGATATTAATACTTGTCCTTCTTTCAGGCGTGAAAAGTCCGCATCTGGTTCCAATTTAGCCAGGATATCTTTTATGTTTCCGCTTTTTAGTTCATAAGCAAAGCGTTTTTGCTCATTATTTTTAACCAAAGCACTCAATACCTTAACATCTATTTCTAAGGTTTCAATTAAAGCCATGCGTTCATCCCAATTAAGCACCGGCATTTTCTTGGGATTGTAAAGCTTAAGATTTTCCGGGATCAATTCTCCGGCTGGTTCTTCTTCACTTCTTTGGCGCAGGACTTCAGCCTCAATATCCGGTTCGAGCAAGGCCTTGGTGATTAATTCAAAATCAGCATACCCCAGCCGGTATGTCCGCTGCAATCTGCGGATAAATGAAATTGGCACAAGATGGGTTGCCACGAGTCTGGAAACAGTCGGGGCCGGGACTTTTTGGTCAATATCAATATAAGACTGATACAGTTTGATTAATCTTTCAACCAACTCAGGAGTAAAGATTTTCGTGGCCTCGTCTCCTTCCTTGGTCCAGTTTCTTTTAAGCAGCAGCCCAGCCTCTTCTTTAGTCAAAACGTCTTCTTGTACCAACAATTGGACAGCGGGTTCCTTAAGCCGTAATAGTGTATCCGCCATAAGTCCGGCTTCCCTTTCTGGTATGCTTTCCTGCAAGGCTTCTACCAGCAACTCGTAGCATCCTTGTTTTTCTCCGGAGCTCAATTTTGAACGTAGCAGCGGAGCTTTTCTGGCATGCTTGGTTTCCTTAATAAAATCAGAGCCTATTCCAATGAGGGGTTCTGGCTTTTGTTGTGAGGATATTGCCATAAAATTCGCGGATTTATATCCTCCATCTTTAAGAAGCGCTTTTGCCAATTCAGCCTGTAGTTTCCACAAAGCATTATCATTATCAATATCATTCTTATTCAGCATGTTTTCTATTACTAGGGAGGGTAATTGGTTTGCTTGCTTAACGTCTTTTCGCACTCGCTTTACTACAAGCTTAAAGCCGCTTTTTTCTCCAATTTCAGCCAGTATTTTCTCTTCCAATTTTCTGAGCTTGGTGTAGTTGATACGCTCGTGTATATACTTGGTTAACTGTCCACTTGCATACACCAGCACCATAAACATAAAAACACCTAAATTGGTTATGCTGGTTTGCATCAACATTACAATTATTGCCAGTATCCCGTAAGGCGCCCACAATTTCAGAGCATTGCCATAGTACTCCGGCTTAACCTTCTCCCCTTTTTTTACATGCATCTGGGCATACATTACCACTGCCAGCAATAATCCCGCTGTACTTCCCCCGATGGTTGCTATCAAGCTTCCTGGCAAGCCGATGTCAACCGGAAAATGATAGCCCACCAATAAACCCCCAATAATTATGGGTATTAGAAACCCCAATAAAAACTGTATGAATATTAGCTCTTGCCACGGCGCCGCTTTCAACACTTGATTTCTGAACTCACGCAACCATTGCCCAGGGGTGCTGGTGCTATGAGGTTTAAATAATCTATTTACAAATACGTTCAAACCAAGGGACATAAAGCTGACTTTGGATGGGGCAGCTATCTCTGTGCTCTTTTTAGTTTCTATTTTTGCTAGGCTGTTGAGTAAATTATGATTCAGGAAGGTTAGGAAAAAAGCTACAACAAAGATCGGCGTGGCGACATTGAGTTGCAGCAGGAAGATATTGACGCCGGTTAAGATCAAAGCCCAGACGCGGTTTTTCGGTTCAGTTTTAAATCCGATATGTGAAGCCAGAAAGACCAGCCAGCCTCCACTGAAACCAAAGCTGAACATTTCCTGCGGAGTAAACAAACCAGGAAAACCTAACAGCGGAGGACCGACCGCCAAAAGCACGGTTAGGGCTGAACCAAAGATGAGTACTAAAACGTTTTCTCTGAAATCCGCATTCTTTTCATAGTCTCCCATGGTAAGGGGTGGTTTGCCAAACAACTTCCTCCCAAAATTCCAGACATGTCGAAGCGCATCGGA
>JAUXBQ010000013.1 GCA_030619365.1 candidate division FCPU426 bacterium
CTGGGATTCCCTTCGGTTGCGACTGTTCCCTACGAAATAAAGGATCCGAAACGTTGATTATTAGACAGCGGGAGGGAAATTTCCATGCCAAGAAAAGACATTTTTTGTGGGAATTTGACGGGATATTGATTTCGTAGGGAACGGTCGCGACCGTTCCCTACGGATTCACGGATGGGTCTGGATATACCGGTCGGCCATGACCGCAGCAGTCGCGCCTTCGCCCGCGGCCACGATGATCTGTTTGAGGGCGTTGTCGCGGCAATCCCCGGCCGCGAAAATACCCGGCACGCTCGTCATGAGAAAGGGATCGGTTTTCAGGTAGCCTTCGGGCGCAGCGTCCAACAGTCCGGTAAACGCCTCGGTTTGGGGCGTCCAGCCCACAAAAACGAACACGCCCTTCACCTCCAGGTCCCGGCACTCCGGCTCGCCCCTGGGATTGATTCGCAACTGTGTGACCCCTTTATCGTCTCCCAGGATATCCTGGGGCACGTAAGGGGTAATAATCTCTATTTTGGGATTTTTCAGCACGTGGTCCTGGATGATTTTATCCGCCCGGAACTGCTCGCGGCGATGCACGAGGTAGACCCGGGAGGCAAAACGGGTCAGGTAATCCGCTTCTTCCAGGGCCGTGTTCCCGCCGCCCACCACGGCTACTGGCACATTCTTGAAAAACGGGCCGTCGCACGTCCCGCAGTAGGATACGCCCCGTCCGCGATATTCCTGCTCCCCCGGTATGTTCAGGAATTTCGGCTTGGCGCCCGTGGCAATGACCACGGTCTTGGCCTTGATTTCCCCGTCCGTAACCTGGATCCGGTGCGGCGGCCCAGGCACAATGCCGGTCACGCTTCCCATTTCCGCGCCGAGTCCCAATTCCCGCGTCTGGCTCTCCATTTTGGACATCAATTCCGACCCGCTGACATGGGGCAGGCCGGGATAGTTGTCCACCCGCCAGGTGGTGGCCGCCTGGCCGCCCGGGGCCATTTGTTCCAGCAGCGCCACGGTGCGGCCGCTCCGGACTGCGTACAGTCCGGCGGTCAGGCCGGCCGGGCCGGCGCCGATGATGGCGATATCCACCAGGCGTTCGGGGACTGGGGTGGTTTTGGCCATCAGCTCTGCAAGACCTCGTCCACCACGGATATGATTTTTGACTTGGTGCATACGCCGATGATCTGGTTGACCAGGCGTCCATTTTTGAAAAAGAGCAGCGAGGGAATGGAGCGGATGGCAAAGCGGCCTGCGGTATTGGGGTTGGCGTCAACGTCCAGGCGATAAAATTTCAGGCGGCCGGTATATTCGCGCGATAATTCTTCGACTACGGGCGCCAGCATGCGGCAGGGACCGCACCAGACCGCCCAGAAATCAACTAGCACCGTGAGGTCGGATTTTATTACCTCGCTCGTAAAGTTTTGATGCGTCACGTCTACCATACCGATCCCGCCTTTCCCGAATTCATCATAAACGGAAGACCTGCTATCGATTTTTGTATTATACTTAATTATATAATATCCGAATTAACTCAGTGAATAAAGAGTTTTAACATAACGTACCCGATACCTAAAAGACCATAGATAATGGCCAGGGTTTTCAGATGCCAGTTCCGGGACAGTAAAATATCGCCGGCTGGCTGTGACGCGGTCTCAGATTTCTCTCGTGAGGCGGCCATGGTCAGGACGTCAGGTTTGATAATTTGAATTTTTCGTGAATGGCCTGCACGGCCTCTTCGACCCGATTTTCCTCCACAATGCAGGAAATCTTGATCTCCGAGGTCGAGATCATCACGATGTTAATGCCCCGCTCAGACAAGGCCTTGAACATGGCAGCGGCCACGCCCGAATGGGAGCGCATCCCCACGCCCACCACGCTGACTTTACCGATTTTTTCGTCCGCCTGGTACCCTTTGGCGCCGATTTCCTTGACCAGGGTCTCCACTATCTTTTTCGCCCGTTGCAGATCCTTTTGCCGGATCGTAAAGGAAATGTTCGTGGTTCCCTCCTCGGAAATATCCTGCACAATCACGTCGATATTCAGGTCCTCATCGGCCAAGCGCCCGAATATCGTCGCGGCAATACCGGGTTTGTCCGGAACCCAAAGGATAGTCAGTTTCGCTTCCTGCTTGGTGTGGGTCACAGCGGACACCATTACGCCTTCCATTTGTTCCACCTCCTCCATGATCAGCGTTCCGGGCTCAGGCCGGACCGCGGACCGCACATGCAGCACAACGCCGCTTTTCTTGGCAAATTCCACTGAGCGGTTATACAAAACCTTCGCGCCCAGGCTGGCCATTTCCAGCATTTCGTCGTAGGAAATATTTAACAAGCGCGAGGCAGTCGGCACGACGCGCGGGTCGGCGGTGTACACACCGTCCACGTCCTTGTAAAACTCGCAGACCACAGCCGTGAGGTCCGCGGCCAACGCCACGGCCGTGAGATCGGAGCCGCCACGGCCCAGCGTGGTGATTTCCTCCTCTTCGGTCTCTCCCTGAAAGCCCGCCACGATCACGACTTTGCCCAGACGCAGGGCTTTGAGGATTTTGTCGCTGCCCATCTTGACGATCCGGGCCTTGCAGTGCGCGTCATCGGTCACAATGCCGACCTGCGGGCCGGTGAAGGAGATGGCATCGCAGTTCAGGGATTTCAAGGCAATGGCCATGAGCGCAATGGATTGTTGCTCGCCGGTGGCCAGCAGCATGTCCATTTCCCGTTCATCTGGAAACTCGGCAATGGCCTGGGCCTTGGCGATCAAGTTGTCCGTCATGTCGCCCGGCGCGGAAACCACGACCACCACGTCCTGGCCGGTGTTCCTGACGTCCACGATGCGCCGGGCCACGCCTTTCATCAATTCGGGGGTGGCCAGCGTGGCGCCGCCGAATTTCATGACCGTTATTTTCTTTTCCCGGCCTGGCGTACTCCCGGTCATGCCGGTGTCTCCTGGGCCGGGGTGTCCGGCGCCAACGTCGTTTCGGCCTGTCCACCCAGGTCCGGAGCCACCGCTTCCGTCAGACGCCCGGTTATGAAAAACTCCATTAGGTGCCAGCCCGCTTCAATGTGCAGGCCGGTTTGTTTGGCCTGAAATTCATCGTACCCGGACACTGCGCCGGGCTCTCGCTCCCCGGGCTGGTAGATAAGAAAGGGCACGGACTCATTGGTATGGGTTCGCGCGTCCAAGGGGGTGGGATGATCGGGCAGTACCATGATTTTATAATCCTGGCGGCCCTCCAGCCCGGCCAGCACGGTGCCCACGACTTTCTCGTCAAAATCCTCAATGGCCCGGACCTTGCCGGCCACGTCGCCGTTGTGCCCGCACTCGTCCGGCGCTTCCACGTGCACAAAGACAAAATCATGCTTTTTCAGGACCTTAAGGGCCGCCTCGGCTTTGCCCACATAATTTGTATCCAGGTAGCCCGTAGCCCCCGGCACATTGACCACGGACAATCCCGCGTAGAGGCCGATGCCCTTGATTAAATCCACCGCCGAAATCACACTGCCGGTCACGTGAAAACGGTCGGTCATGGTCGGCATTTGCGGTTTGGTCCCCTGCCCCCACAACCAGATCATGTTGGCCGCCGGCTTGCCTTCATGCCGGCGCTCGCGGTTGATTTCATGCCCTTCCAGCAGAAACCGGGAATCCAGCATAAGCTGGAGCAGGTCCTTGTGCCCGGGTCCTTTGGGCAGAAAACCGGTGATTTCCTGGCCGCTGATGTCATGCGGCGGCGTGCAGCGGGCTTTCAGGGGTCCGCCCCGCCACACGAGCAGATGCCGGTAACTGGTGCCCAGGTAAAACTTGATCTTATCAGTCCCGAATTTCTGGTTGAGCAGTTTGATCAGAGGTTTGGCCTCGTCCGTGGGGATATGCCCGGACGAAAAATCCTGCATATGGCCGTTTTTGACGTTCACCAGGTTGCAGCGGAACGCCACGTCCCGCGGCCCCAGGTCCACTCCGATGTTGGCCGCTTCCAGCGGCGCTCGGCCGGAATAATACTGCCGGGGATCGTATCCCATCACCGCCAGGTTGGCCACGTCCGAGCCCAGCGGATAGCCATCAAGCAAGGTGTGGGCGGTTCCGTAAATACCCTGCCGGGCCAGGCGATCCAAATTGGGGGTACGGGCAGCTTGTAAGGGCGTCCGGTTGTCGAGATCCGGATGCGGGTGGTCCGCCATGCCGTCGCCCACCAGAAGAATATACTTCATGCCAACTGTTTCCTTTTAGCCGGTTTTTTTTGAATTCCCATGAGGCGGAGCACGGATTCCAGCTTGGGCTGACAGGTTTGAAACTTGCTTGATTCCTGTATGGCCCGGTCAGGGTCCTTCAGGCCGTGCCCGGTCAGGATGCAGACCGTAACCGAGGAAAACATAGGCTGGCGTTTGAAAAAGCCTTCGGCCGCTAGCTTGATAAACCCGGCCACTGAAGCAGCGGAAGCCGGTTCACAAAAAACGCCCTCAATCTGGCTCAGATGACGGTATGCGGACAGGATCTGGCGATCGGTCACCAGGCCGATCATACCCTCGGATTCATCCCGGGCACACTCTGCGGCTTGCCAGGAGGCCGGATTTCCGATTTTTATGGCAGTGGCAATGGTTTTGGGGTTCTTGATGGGCTTACCCTTCACAATCGGTGCGGATAGCGCGGCTTGCCATCCCAGCATACGCGGTAATCGGCTTATTCGCCCGATCCGCTTGTATTCCCGGTATCCTTTCCAATAGGCGGTGATGTTGCCGGCATTGCCCACTGGAATAAAATGGAAATCCGGACACCGGCCGCCCAATTGGTCCACAATCTCGAATGCCCCGGTTTTTTGCCCTTCGATCCTGTAAGGATTTATTGAGTTTACAAGAGTTACGTTATATTTCTCAGATATTTCTTTAACTATATCCAGGGCCTGATCAAAATTGCCATCAACGGCAATAATTTTAGCTCCGTGAAGCATGGCTTGGGCAAGCTTGCCCAGGGCAATGGCGCCCTTGGGTAGAATGACAAAGCACTTTAAACCAGCCCGGGCCGCATAGGCCGCGGCTGAGGCCGAGGTATTTCCCGTAGAAGCGCAAATAACCGCCTTGGCCCCCTCTTCCTTGGCTTTGGAAATAGCCAGGGTCATGCCCCGGTCTTTAAACGATCCCGTTGGATTGGCACCCTCGAACTTTAAAAACACCTCCATGCCGGGCATACCAGATAGTTTGTTCAGGGACGGAGCGGGAATCAGCGGGGTGTTCCCCTCATTCAGCGTGATGATCGGGGTTTTGCCGGTGACCGGCAGATGCTGGCGGTACTTGGCGATAATGCCCTGATAATTAATCAATGTCCTCAATCCTTATCTTCAGGGTCGGTTGCACGGTAAACGGCATTTTATCAATGGTTTCCAGGGCCGCGGTTACATCCTTTTCCTTGGCCTGATGGATCACGATCATGATCGGGACAACGTTTTCCTTATGCGCGTCCTTCTGGATTACCGCTTCAATGGAAATGCCCTTTTCGCTCAAAATACCTGCGATTTTGGCAATAACGCCGATTTCCTCCTTGACCGTGAAGCGCAAATAGTACTGGGAAACAAGTTCCGCAATCGGTTCGACGGGCAACGAGTCTGCTGCGGCCTGTGGCAGGTAATACACGGAAGGCACATTGCCCGCCACGCCCATGTGGATATTACGGGCAATAAATATCACGTCCGAAACCACAGCTGAGGCAGTGGGCATTTCGCCCGCCCCTTTCCCATAGAACATGGTCGGTCCCACTGCGTCCCCAATGACGTAGAGGCTGTTGTACACCCCGTGCACGGCTGACATCAGGTGATCCCCGGGGATCAGAGCGGGGTGCACCCGCACCTGAACTTGTTTATCCTTGGTCTGCTTGGCAATGCCCAGCAATTTTATTTCTTTGTCCAGTTCTTCCCGGGCGTAAAGAATATCCTGGGCGGTCAGCTGGTCAATGCCCTCCACATGGACATCCGAGGGCGCGACCCGCCTGCCGAAAGCCATGGCAGCCAGGATAACGAGCTTGTGCATGGTGTCTCCACCCTTGACGTCCAGGGCGGGGTCCGCCTCGGCAAAACCCTTGGCCTGCGCTTCGGCCAGGGCCTCGTCAAAGCTCTGGCCTTTTTTCATTTGGGATAGAATGTAGTTCGCGGTGCCGTTGATGATTCCGAATATACCCTGGATATGATTCGGGGCCAAGCCGTCATTCAGCGCCTGAACCACGGGAATCCCCCCGCCCACCGCTGCTTCGAAATAAATATCCGCCGAAGAGTCCCGCGCCGTGCTCATGATCTCATCCCAGTGTTCGGCCAGCAAGGCCTTGTTGGCGGTGACCACGTGCTTGCCGGCCTTCAGGGCCTTGAGAATAAAGCCTTTCGCCGGCTCAATGCCGCCAATGAGTTCCACCACGATCTGGATTTCGGGATCCTGAATGACCGCCTCGGCGTTCGTGGTCAACAGGGATCTGTCAACCTTAACGCCGCGGTCCCGGGTAATATCCAGATCGGCAATTTTGCCCAACGTGATGGTGGTCCCGGAACGTTTGGCCAGCAGATCCTGACTGTTTTGAAATATCCTGGTCACGCCGGTGCCGACCGTACCCCAGCCCAGCAAACCGACTTTCACACCCTGACTCATGGAAGTATGGTTCTCCCTTCGTAAATTAAAACACGGTAGGGGCACGATATAACCGTCCATATAGTAGGGAACGGTCGCGACCGTTCCCTACTATATGAAAAAAATCAATCCGGTCTGGGCCTCGCGCACGCACAAAACCGTTTATCTAAGGATTGCGGCATTATACTGAGACAACAACGCCACTGTCAAGCCTCAAACTCGTAGGCGTTTACGGGAAAGACCTTTGTTTTTTCGGGATTTCGGTCAAAAGGGCGTGCGCTTGGGGACACTGCGGGCGTCCCCAAGATCAGATTATTTCGACAAGCCCATGGCTTTAAACAAACCGGAAATGGAGATGTAGTAGTCGGCCAGGGCCTGGACGTAATTTACGCGCTCCTGTCCCAGGTACAATTCCGATTGCAGCACCTGGGACAGGGGAATCTCGTTCATCATTTGCTTGGCCCGGTTGATTTCCAGGTCTTTTTCCCGGAATTTTATCATGGAGAGCGAAGCGGTAACCATGGTCATGGCCTTCTGGTAGTTGAAGTAGTTTTCTTCCACTTCATTGGCCACATTTTGACGCAACTCGATCAGATCCGCCTCAGAGGTCGCTTTGTCCACTTTGCTTTTGGCCAGGTTCGTGAAATTTTCCAGCTTATCGAAGAAGGCCAGGGACACCGTCTGGGTTTTGGATCCCTTGGTGTTATCCTGGGCGCCGAACTTCTGCGGCACGGTTTTCTTCTTTTCGTAGCTGTACTGGACGGAGTTGGCGCCGAGCACCCAGGTGCCCTGCAATTTCACGGACCACTCGTCCGAGAGTTCCAATCCCTCGCCCTTTTGGGACTGGCCGTTCTTGCCCACGTTCCCGATGAGCTCGATTTTCGGGAGGTCCTCGGCCATGGAGAGCTTAATGCCGTATAAATCGGACAAAGTGGTCAGTTCGTTGACCGCCAGGTCCGGACGGTTCTTGAAGGCCAGGCCGAGACACTCGTCCAACGAGTAATTGAAGTCAAAGTCCGTGAAGGTCAGCACCGCGTTGATCTGCAGGCCGATGGAGACATCCACGTTGCAAGCCTGGCGCAGTTCCAACTCGGCCAGGGCGATATCCTGCTGGGAGGATAAGAGCTGGTAATAGGTCTGATCGGTCTGCGACTGCACGTTGAGGAATTCTTGGTAGGAATTCAGGCCCTGCCGGTAGGCCTCACGGGAGAAGGAAAGCGCGGATTCCGCAGCCTTGGAGAGGTCGGCCTGAATTTCGAATGTCATCTGGGTTTTCACCAGTTCATAATAGGCTTTTTCCACTTTGCAAATAGCTTCCTGGCGGGCTTGTTCGTGCTTTTTGCGGGCCACCCGCAGGTCGGTTTTGGCCTGCCGCAGGGTGTAGCTGAGTTTTCCGCCTTGAAAGAGTATGGCATTGGTTTCCAAACCGTATTTCAAGCCGGAAAAATCCTGGCCGGAGGCACCGCCGGAAGCTTCTTCGGACTCACCCTCCTGTTTCTCCCAGTTGGCTTTCAGATGTGGCAGAAATTCCCGCTCGGCTTCCAGCACCTTGTATTTCTCGTACCTGACTTCACGAATGGCGACCTGCACCCGGGGATCATTCAGCAACGCCGCGCGCTTGCAGTCTTCCAGGGCGGTCAGGATACTCGGGATTTTCTCAGCTTCTTCCAGGGCGGACTCGATTTCGGCGAAGTCCTCTTCCTCGAACCCTTCTTCCTCCCAGTATTCGTCCGCGTACTCTTCCTCAAACTCAACCTCGGCCTCCTCCGCGGGAAGCCCCTCTTCTTCTTCAATCTCGGCAAGGTCCTCGGCCTCGATTTCAAATTCTTCTTCCTCGGCCTCTTCCTCCAGAACCGGCGGGAGAAATTCCTCGGCCGCTTCCTCTGTATCGATTTCTTCCTCGAGGTCCTCCTGTTCAAATTCCGGTTCCGGGAAATATTCTTCTTCCTCAAAATCCTCGAACTCGTCTTCCTCCACCGCCTGGGTCTTTTCGAAAGCGTCTTCCTCCTCTATTTCAAAGGTTTCCCATTCGCTCTCGTCTTCGTACACTTCTTCATATTCGACCTCGTCCTGTTGCTCCTGGGCAATAAGCGGTTGGGCCGCAAACAGCCAGCCGCTGCTCAGGATCAGCAGGAAAAGAACCATGTGCCATCCTTTATACCTTAGACGCATAAATTTACTCCTGTTACCGTGGTCTTAGGCAGAACCATGTTGGGTCGTCTGCACCGGAGTAGTTCCGAATAATCTGCGTTTTATCCAAGCCTGGGCTTTCTTCAGCCAGTTTTTCATGTCCTCGAAAATTACGTAAACGCTGGGAACGAACAAGAGCGTCAAAATCGTGCTGGTAACCAACCCGCCCACCACGGTAATGGCCAGGGGCGACCACAGGTTGGAGCCCTCGCTCTGATCGATGGCCATGGGCAGCAGCCCGAGTACGGCTGTGGACACGGTCATTAAAATGGGCCGCAGCCTGCTTTGGGAGGCCGAGAGAATGGCCTTGAAGAGCCCGATACTCCGCGCGGAAAGCATATTGATGGTATCCACCAGGATAATCGCCGGATTCACCACCATACCCGCCAGCATCAGCATGCCGATAAAAACACCGATGCTCTTGGGTTTTCCGGTTAGGTACAGCGCCAGCACCACCCCGATCGCGGCCATGAGCACGGAGATCATGATGATAAACGGCTGATAGTAGGATTCGAAAAAGGCCGCCAGGACCATGTACACCAGCACGATGGTCAGGAGCACGGCCAGGGAGAGCTGCCGGGCGCTTTCGATCATTTTCTCGTAATTGCCGCCAAAACGGTAGTAATACCCCTTGGGAAAATCGATCACGATCAGGGCCTCGCGCACGCGATCCACCGCGGATCCCAGGTCCGTGGAGACCGAGGCCGAGGTCTGGATCATGCGGGATTTGTTTTTCCGCCAAATTTCGGATGGGCCCAGCCCCGGAGAAAAGGTCCCGATCTGGGAGAGATAGATCTGATCGCCGTTGGGCGTGGCTACGGTCAGTTTGTTCACGTCATCCAGGGTTTTACGGAATTTTTCCTGCAGGCGCACGATGGTCTCTATTTCACCGCTCTCCTGCGTATGGTAGTTCGTGGCAATAACACCGCGCATCTGCGTGTTGATCTCCTCGGCCATGGTTTTAACGTTCAGGTCGTACTGCGCGGCCTTGGCTTTATCCACGTGAAAGCGCATTTCCGGCCGGCCTTCCTTCATTCGGATGCGGACGTCGGTCAGGCCCGGCAGCGTTTCCAGGCGGTTGGCAATGGAAATGGCCAGCTGTTTCAAAATCACGTAATCATAGCCAAATAGATCCAGCACCAGGGTCTTGGTTCCCACTTCCTGCTTTTCCTCGAAATAAACATAGGCCGGCCGGAATTGGGCCAGTTGCGGCCGCAAGGCGTCCAGAATTTCCTTGGTGGAGCGCTTGCGCTTATAGCTTGGTTTGAATTCCACGTGAATCTCCGACCGATTTTGCTCCACCAGCGAGGACAAGTTATTTACCTCGGGCACACGGGCCAAAAACCGCTCCACGCGCTTGACAATGTTATTGGAGATGTCCAGCTTGGTGCCGGCCGGAAGGGTCAGATTGACCGTGACCTTGTTCTGTTCGACGCTGCCGATAAACTCCGATCCCAGTTTGGTATTCAGAAAAACCGCCAGGCCCAGCATGACCGCGAGAATGCCCAGGAAAGGGTAACGATAGCGGATGGCCAGGGCCAGCAGCTTGCGGTACATGGTCATGGAAAGGTTTTTAAGCGGAGTTTTTTCCCGGTAATCCCACTTGGTCTTCTCCACTTTTTCTTCCTTCAGCAGGCGGCTGGCCATGACCGGCAGCAGGGTCTGGGCCACGAACAGCGAGGCCATGAGCGAAAAAATAACCGTCATGGCCAGGCCTTCGTAAAGCATGCGAATTTCCTTGTTCACGAAAATGATGGGAATAAAGACCACTACCGTGGTGATGGTGGAGGCGATAATGGCGAATCCGACTTCCTCGCTCCCCACCACCGCGGCTTCCTTGATCGGCATGCCCTCCCGGTTCTTCTTAAAGATATTGTCCAAAACGACAATACTGGCGTCCACCAAACTGCCGCTGGCCAGGGCCAGTCCGGAGAGGGTCATGGTATTCAGGGTGATGTCCAGGAAGAACATGGCTATGAAAGCGGCGATAATCGCCAGGGGGATGGAAACCACGATGATCAGGGGGCTGCGCAGGTTGCGCAGCGCAATGATAAGAATCAGCGAAGCCAGGATCGCGCCGTTAATGAGCGCCTTCTGCACGGTCGCAATGGCGGTCTTGATGCTCTCGGATTGGTCCAGTACCGTGACCAGGCGGATGCCTTTTTTCATCTCGGGCTGGAGCTGTTCGATTGCCGCCTTGATGCCCTCGCAGACGTCAATGGTGTTGGCCTGGCGTTCCTTGTGGATGTAAATCGAAACCGTGGGCGCCGTGTCGTAGCGGGCGTATCCGGCCGCTTCCAGAAACGAGTCCCGCACGCTCGCCACGTCGCCCAGCCGGATGATCATTCCGTCCTGGGTGGCGGCCACCCCGATTTTTTTAATGCCGCTGATCGAATTGAACTGTCCGATGGCCCGGACCAGGTAACGATAATCTCCTTTTTCCAAGTGTCCGGCCAGCAGGTTGACGTTGTTGTCGTGCAGGATCTTGACGATGTGCTCTATGGAGAGGCCGTAGGATTGCAGGCGGCTCTGGTCCACTTCCACCAGGATTTTGCGCTCGCGGCCGCCCGAGACCTCCACGTTGGACACGCCATTGACACGGTTCAAAGGCTCTTTCATTTCCTTGTCGGCGATTTCCCGCATTAATTCCGTGGAGACCGTTTCCGAGAGCATGGCCAAAATCATGATCGGCGCGTCGGCCACGTCGTACTTGCCCAGGATCGGCTTGCGGATGCCCTCGGGCAAACGGTTGCGCACCCTGGCGAATTTTTCCCGCACTTCCAGGGCGGCGAAATTCATGTCCGTGCCCGGCTCGAATTCCAGGATGGTTTCGGATTTCCCGTCCTCGGAGGAGGACTCGATGTTCCGCAAATGGCCGGACGTGGCCACGGCTTCCTCCACCTTGGTCGTGACCATGCTTTCCACTTCGGTGGGCGGCACGCCGGGGTATCTGATATTAATCGTCACCACGGGATAACTGGTGTTGGGCATCAATTCCACGGGCAATTCGCTCAGGGAGACCAGCCCCATAATTGCGACTCCGAGGAAGATCATGACGATGGTCACAGGTCGTCTGATGAAATAAGCCGGCAGGCCCATGCTATGAAACCTCCTCGGCGGGATGTCGGAAAAAGATCTGGGCCCGTTGATAGGCTTCTTCCACGATCAGATAAATCACGGGAATCACGACGATGGTCAGAAAGGTGGACGAGGCCAGGCCGCCGATCACGGTCACGGCCAGGGGGGACATCAGTTCCGCGCCTTCGCCCAGGGCCAGCGCCAGGGGCAGCATGGCGATGATGGTGGAAAAGGCCGTCATGAGAATGGGGCGCATGCGCACCTTGCTGGCGCGCACAATGGCGTCCTCGGCCGAGATGCCCTGCTCGCGCAGCAGATTCGTGTAGTCAATCAGGATAATTCCGTTGGACACGACGATACCGATTAACATGATCATGCCAATGATGACCACGATGGAGATGGAGGTTCCCGTGAGGAATAATATCACCAGCACGCCTACCAGGGAGAGCGGGACGGAAAACATGATAACGAAAGGCTGAAGCAGGGATTCGAACTGAGAGGCCATAATCATGTACACCAGCAGCACGGCCAGGATCAGCGCGAAGACCAGGCTGCGGAAGGATTCCGCCATCTGCTCGCTCTCCCCGCCCATGTTGATGAAATATTCGTTGGGTATGGGATACTTGGACAACCAGGACTGGATCTCGCCGATGGCCTCGTTCAGACTCCGCTTGTACAGATTGGCCGTGACCATGATGTAACGCTGCCGGTCCTGACGCTTGATCTCCGAGGGACCGACACCCACGCCGATGTAGGCCACCTCGTTCAGGGGGACCTGAATCTCCAGGGGCGAGTGAATGAACAATTGCCTCAGGTCGGAAATGTTTTGGCGGTCCTCGGGCCGGAGGCGCAGGCGAATATCCACCTCGTCCTTGCCCGGTTCCTTGAACTTGGTTTCCGCGGAGCCTTTGATGGCGATCTTGGCGGTGCGGGAAATGTCGTCCACCGAGAGATTGTAGAGCGCGGCCTTGTCCCGCTGGATGTACACCTTGGTCTCGGGCGCCTCCTCCACGATCGTGTTCTTAACGCCGTAGATGCCCCGGATCCCCAGCAGCATCTCCTCCACGTCCTTGGTGAGCTTCTCCATTAATTTCAAATCAGCGCCCTTGATCACCACGGCCACGGGCGCGCCGCCGGTAAAGGCGGACACCTGCAAGGCGCTGTCCTGCATAAGGTACTCGAAACGGGCGGGGCCGGTGTCCAGGTTTTCCACCCTGTTTTTGAGTTCCTGGACCACCTCGGTGGTGGAACGTTTCCGCTTCTTTTTCAAATTGATCATCAGGGTCGCCTGGTGCGGGCCCATGGCTTCCGCGGCCTGCCCGGTCTCGTCATCCTTGGACGAGCCGATGTTCAGGGTGACGTTGAATATTTCGGGAATGGACAGCAAGATATCCTCGACCTGGCGCGCGACCCGGTCCGTCACCTTGATCAGGGCGCCCGTGGGCAGGTTGATTTTGATCACGAACTGGCCCTGGTCCACCTTGGGCATGAATTCTTTTTTCATGGGAATCAGCAGGAACGAACTGACGATGAGCAGCACCACGACCAGGGTGAGGGACTTGGTCCGGTTTTTCAGGAACCAGTGCAGGGTGCGGATAAAAAAAGCCTCGGTTTTAGTCACGAAAATTTCCAGCTTGCGCAGGGAGGTAATCTCATTCAACTGTTTATCGCCGCCCTGCGAAACCAGCATGGGGATGAGCAGCATGGCGCCCACGGTCGAGGCCAACAAGGAAAAAGTTACGGTCAGTGCCAGGTGCGAAAACAGCTGGCCAGCCACGCCCTTCACGAAAACCATGGGCAGGAACACCACGATCGTGGTCAGGGTGGAGGCGATGACCGCGGTGGAGACTTCGCTGGTCCCGATCACCGCCGCTTCCTTGGGTTTCAACCCCAGTTGGCAATGACGGTAGATGTTTTCAATGACGACAATGGCGTCGTCCACCAGCCGCCCGAGGCCCAAGGCCAGGCCGCCCAGGGACATCATGTTGAGGGTAATGCCGGAAAAATACATCAGGGAAAACGTGGCCAGGATGGAAATGGGTATGGAGGTAATGACAATGGTGGAGCTGCGCAGGTTGCGCAGGAAGATCAGGATGACCAGAAAAGCCAGCACGCCGCCGATGGCCGCGTCACGGAACACACCGTTGATGGACCGGCGCACGAACACCGATTGGTCGTAGACTGTAATGATGCGGATGTTCCGCCCCTTGGGCAGGTCGGTCTTGAGGATCTTCAGGGCTTTTTTAACGTTCTGGACGACCTCCAGGGTATTGCCGCCCGCTTGCTTTTGAATGGTGATGGACACGTTCTCCCGGCCGTTGTACCTCGAAATGGAGGTGATGTCCTTGAAGGTGTCGTGCACCTCGGCGATGTCTTTCAAGAGCACCACGCGGTTGTCGGTCAGCCGTTTCTCCTCGTCCGAGGGTTCGGTCAGCGGCAGCTGGGTGAGGGCCAGCGCCTGCTGTTCCTGGGCGTCGTACTCTTCGCTCTTATCCAGGCCCACGGGCGAGTTGGCGATGTCCTCCAGGGAAGTGAATTCGCCCATGGTTCGTATCAGGTAGTCGTAAAAATGCCCGTGGATGGTGCCGGCCGGGTAATTCACGTTGGAATTTTTCACGGCTTCCAGCACGGACAGGGACGAGAGTTTGGCGGCGTTCAAGCGCCCCAGATCCATGGTGATCAGGATTTCCCGCTCCAGGCCGCCCGTAATCTGGACCGCAGCCACGCCTTCCGCCTTCTCGACCTGGTTCTTGATGATTTTCTTGGAGATTTCCCGGATCTCGTACAGGGGCATGTCCGCGGAAACCGAGAGGGTCATGACCGGCAGCTCAAAGGGATTGAATTTCATGACAATGGGATCTTCGGAATCGCGGGGCATTTTTTCCTTGACCAGGTCGATTTTCTCGCGGACGTTCAGCGCCGCGAAATCCATGTTGGTGCCCCAGCCGAACTCCAGCATGACCAGGGAGATGCCCTCCCGCGAGGTGGAGGTAATACGCTTGACGTTGTTCACGGAACTGCAGGCGTCCTCGATGGGCTTGGTGATCAGGACTTCGATTTCTTCCGGCGCGGCGTTCTCGTAATTGGTCACGACCGTCAACTGGGGAAACGTGATCGGCGGGAACAGTTCCCGCGGCAAGCGCAGATAGGAGATCACGCCCAGTAAAATAACGGCGGAAAATATCATAGCCACGAACACGGGCCGGCGAACCGCAAATCGGGGTACACTCTCAAGCAATGGCTTTTCCTCGCTGTGTGGTTATTCGCGGAAAACTAAAACGCGGCGCTTTGATATTCCATAATTTGAACCTTCGAACCGTCCTTCAATTCTTCCATGCCCTCCACCACGACCAGTTCCCCCTCGTTCAGGCCTTCGGTGATTTGCACATTGTCGGTCGTCACGTATCCCAGTTTGATGGTTTTGAAATCAGCCTTGTTGTTCTGATTGACCGTGAACACGTGATACGCGCCCTTGACCTTTTTCAGGGCCGGCCGGGGGATGATAATGGCGTTTTTGGTCTCGAAAATCTTGATCCTTACCCGCACGAACATGCCGGGCAGCAGGAGCCGGTACGGGTTGGCGATCTGCACCTTCACATTCAGGGTCTTGCTCTTGCCTTTCACCATGGGGGCCACATTGGTCACCGTGCCGCCGAAATCCAGGTCCGGATAAGCGTCCACGTTGATCTTCACCGACTGCCCCAGCACTACCTTGTTGATCTCGCGCTCCATGATGCCGACCTCGGCGAATACGTCGTCGATGTCGAGGAAGACGCCGATTTTCATGTTGGGATTGATGGCGCTGCCCACTTCCACGTCACGGCTGCCCAGAATCCCGTCCGAGGGCGCGATGATGGCGGTTTTACCAAGTTCGGTTTGGGCCAGTTCCACATTGATCTTGGCTTCCTCCAGCTTGGCGGGAATAATGGCGCCCAGATCGTACAGGGACTGGGCGTTGCCGAAATTGACCTTGGCCTGTTCGTATTTCAGCAGTTGTTCCTGGGGATCAAGCTGGGCAATAATCTGCCCGGCCTTGATCTCGTCCCCTTCGCGAAAATAAAACGCCGAGGTCACGCCGGAGAGCTGGAAGCCCAGGTTCACCTGGGCGAATCCCTTGATGGTCCCCATGGCCAGGATCGAATCGGAAAAATCGGTCTTACTCACCTTCAGCACGTTGACCCGGGTGCCGATATCCGCCACGGCCACGCCGGCCGCCTCTTCCGCCGCTTTCCGGTCTCCCCCGAAAAACAGGCGGGACACGCCCCAGGCCAGGATCATGCCCACCACTACAATGCCAATGATCCCCACCAGTTTGTGTTCGCGGAACCACGGCATTACCCCGCCTAGACGTTCCTGTTGCTGCCGAAGGGTGTCCACCGAGCTTTTAACGTCCACCTTCTTGAACTGGGTGGCCAGACGGCTGAAGCGCCCGGCGGCTTTTTTCTTGGGTTCCTCGGGCAATGGCGCCTCGGACGGCTCTACCCCGCCCTCGCCCGGAGGCTCGGGAGGAGTCGAAGTCTCGCCCATTTCCTGTTTTTTAATCTGCTCGTACGTCAGATTATAGGAGGAAACCAGTTTCGATTCCTTGCGTTCTTCCTCTGAAGAGGGTTTTTCCGGTTCCTGTTCCTCTTCTTTTTTACCTTTTCCGAACAATGGGCTCATTCGATCCTCCCCCAGCGTTTAATATGTTAGCCTCTTCATCCCCGGCTGGAAAGCCGGGGATGAAGAGGGATAGTAATGCGGTTGACTCGCCGCGCGACGGCGTTTGCGTGTTCGGCGTTAATTTCCCGACTTCACCAGTTGAACCCGAACCCGGCGGTTCCGGGGGCGTTTCTTTTTGTCTTTATTGCTGGCCACGGGATTCTTGTCCCCAAAGCCCTTGATGGAGATCTTGTTGCTGGGAATACTCTTGATCTGCACCAGGTAATCCTTGACCGCCTTGGCACGCTTACGGGACAAGGTGTTCACCTTCGACTCGTCCGCCGAGGTGTACCCGTGGACCAGGATGGTCCGCTGCGGGTACTGGTCGAAAGACATGGCGATCCGGTCCAGCGCGAAGAGATACCGGTCGTTCAATTTGCTGCTGTTGCGCGAAAAGTAGATCGTGGTCTTGGTGATCAGTTTGCCCTTGGTCTTACGCGCGTCCTGTTTGGCCGCCGTTTCCACGTCCTCTAACGCCTTGCTCTTGCGTTCCGCCTCGCGCTTGGCCTGGCGCACCACGTCTTCCTTCGAGCGGCGCGTGTACTTGGTGCGGGTGCGTTTTTCCGTGGTCTGACGCCCGGCCGCGATCTTCGCGATGAGCGCACTGTCGATTTTGGCCTTCTTGCCACTCACAGCCACTCCGGCCGATACCTTGGCGCCGGGTTTTACTTTCACTTTTCCGCCCAGGCCCCGGGTCTCCTTGGCCGTGGCCCGGTCCTCGGGCTTCTTGGCTTCCACCGTGGTCATGGAACGTCGGGCTTCTTTCCGCTTCTTCACTACGACTTTGCCCTCCATGGAGCGCTTGGACTTCTGCATCCGCTGCGCCCGCTTCCGGAGTGCCCGTTCCGAGGCGGTCAGCTTGCGCTTGACCACACGTTTCCGCTTGGGCGGCGCTTTATCCTTCAGGATCTCGCCCCAGGAAAATTTCAGGGATACCCTGTGGGTCACACCCAGGTCGCCGAAGGGCATAAAAACGTAATCCAGGCCCAGACCGCCGTAGCGCATGCCGGCTCCGAAGGAGAAGCCGGGCGCGCTGGAACTGTCATACCCGGTCCGGTAACCAGCGCGCAGGGCCACGTCCAGCATCTGGTCCGGGGCACCGCGGATTCCGGTGTCAATCCAATACTCACCGCCGGCCCGGATCACCATCAGGCTCTCCACGGTCTGGTAATCCAAATCCAGGGAGGCGGTCAGGTCGTCTTCCAGAAATTTATATGCCAGGCCGACACTGGCGGTTAAGGGGAGGGGATCGTTTTGATTGAAAAATTTAACCGGGGTGCCGATGTTCTTGAACGAGAGACCGATGGTGGAGGGAATGAAGTTCGCCACCGCACTCGTTTTGGCCAAATTGCGATACCAGCGGGTTTTCGAGATAAGCAGCTGGTTACCGATATCCACACCGAAGCTGAAGGATTGGTTCTCGTCAATGCTCTCGGTGATGATCTTAACCCCGATACCCACCTTATGCTCCCGCAGGCCCAAGTTGCCGGCCCAGGCCAGGGTCAGGGCCAGATCCGAAGCCCCGAATGTCCCGCCGCTGTTGGCGGCGTCATAATCGCCCGAGGGCGACTCCAGGGTTTTGGGTATGTCCCCCAGATAAAGGAATCCCAGGCTGGCGCCAATCGCGCCGATATAATCGTACTTGTCGGCATACGAGATATATTCATACCGGATGTCCTCGAACCATTCGAGGTGCGTGAGGCCGATGCTGCTGCGCTTGAGCTGCATCAAGCCGGCGGGGTTCCAATACGTGGCGTCCACGTCGCCGACCACCGCGGTATAGGCGCCCCCCATGGCTTCCGCCCGGGCTGAAGTGCCTATTTTAAGGAACGGCGCTCCGGCCGTGCCCTCCCCTTCAGCCCTGGCCAGAGCCGGCCCGGTAAGCCACATCCCCAGTATGATCAAACCGATGATGCCCCTGCTGACTTTCCTTCCTCTGTCTTTTCTCATCACGATCCCTCCCTCTGGAAGTCCCTTGAACTAGCGCAAGATGGCGAGCTTACCGCTAACGCGCTCGCCGCTATTATTGGTAATAACATATATAAAAACACCGGAGGCCAGACGCTGTCCGGATAGGTTCCGCATGCCCGTCCATTCCAGGCGGTCGGACCCGTTGTTTTTTTCGGCTTCCCAGACCAGCTCTCCGGTGAGGCTGTACACTTTGATCCTGGCGTTAAACGTCAGGTGCATGAAATTAATCCGCCCAAAGTAAGAGAACCGCTCCACGTAAGGATTCGGGAACACGACGACCTCCTCCAGGGTGTCCGAA
>JAUXBQ010000093.1 GCA_030619365.1 candidate division FCPU426 bacterium
CCTTTAAGTCCGAGGGCTTTTTGGAAGGGAGGGGCGTCCGCCAATCGGGATTGGAGCGGCAAAAAACTCCTGGAAAAGTACTACTTCACGCCGGATTTGGGTTTCTCGGAAATTACCCGCATGAATGTCATCGACGGGATACGCATTTCCTTTGCCAATCACGACGTGGTGCATGTTCGTCCTTCGGGCAACGCCCCCCAGTTGCGGTTGTACGCCAATGCCGACACCCAAAAAAGGGCCGATGACATCGTCAAACTCGGACTATCTGAGAATGGCATCCTGCGCGCCCTGGAGGCGGATATTCGCAGGCCGGAAACTCCTTAAAACGATGCGAAGAAAAGACAGCCACCAAGACACGAAGACACAAAGAAAAGCTAAAGAATTAAGGTTTAACTATTAATTATTTCTTGGTGCCTTGGTGTCTTAGTGGCAAATATTTTTTCGCCGCGAAGGCGAGACAGGATCTGGGTAATCTGTGGGTAATGGTTTTGATTTTATTTAGGCATGAATGATATTCGAATAAGTTCCGGAGGTTCAGGTGTTTGACCAATTGTGGTTGAAATGTTCCAAACCCCAAACCCGGCCGTTGCGCATTGAGCCCAGGATAAAGTCATACCTCTGGGGCCAGCGAGCCGCCGACTCGTTTATTCTGAAGTTTCTGCCCCCTGGTTCGCGGGCGTTCCCAGGGCAGGAACCTATCGCGGAGTTATGGTTTGGCGCCCTGCGGAGTTTTCCGGCCACTGTTCGGTTGGGCGGACGGCGGTTTGGCCTGGATAAGGTTTTGGAAACGGCCGGCCGAGAAATTTTAGGGCCAGGTACGCAAACCCTGGAACAATTATTCAAGATCCTGGATGCGGGCCGGTCTTTATCCTGGCAAATTCACGATAACCGCCCGCCGCATTCCAAGCATGAATGTTGGCTGTTTCCAATAGATTTGTCGTACCAGCGGGAAACGGACCAGGATCAGGTTATAGCTGAAGCCTATTTTGGTTTTCGCCCCCTGGAACAAATGAACGACGACCCGCTCTCCGGTTTCAAGGCCGCTTATCAGCAAGGGAAGACCCCGGCCGAGCGCAGTGCATTTATTCGGTCGCAGTATAGCGAGATGTTACAGCGGGCCCGATTTGCCCCCGACAGCCGGGAGCTCAAGGCGTTCAGCAATCACCTCGAAATCCGTTGGGAACGGGGAGAGGTCGTCCTGTATTTAAATGAGCGAAAGCAAACGGATCAGCAGTTGTCGAAATTGGGAATACCGCAGGGCCGGCTCCTCTTGAATATACCCGGCGCCACGGTGCACACCCTCTGCGGCGGCAGTGTTTTTGAGTTGCAGGAATCAGCGGACAAGACTTACCGCGTTTATGATTATGGCCGGGAAGACGCGCAGCGGCCGCTGCATATTGAAGCAGGCGTGGCCAAGCTGGATTGTACCCTGCGCTCGCCATGGGATTTTCTCGTTGCGCCCGTCAGGCTTGACGCCAAAACGACAAATCTGATCCGGACCGAATCCTATGCGCTGGATGAAATAGCCTTGGAAGCAGGTGACGAGCATCCCGTGGATACCAAAGGCCGCTATCACATGCTGCTGGTTACTCAGGGAGAAGGGGAGTTGGATTACCTACACGGGAAGCGGGCGAAAACCCGCACCCTGCGGCTGCAGCGGGGAGAAATGCTGCTAATTCCAGCTACGTTGCCGCGCTATCGCGTGCGTAGTCTAAACCGGCTAATTGCGCTGAAAGCGTATCAAGCCGCTCCCGATGAAATTAATGAAACCCAGCAGCAGCGTAGCCCACGGTTTGGGGAAAAGGAAAGATGATTTTGTTGTAGAGAAAAATTAATGTCTGCCTGCTAAATATCTAGTAATCCATGAAAAAACTACATAAAAACCGACAATAATTCTCTCTATAAAGTTTTATCAAATATACCATTACATGCCTAAATAAGATGTCAATAATACTTATAAAATAAGCTTTTTTAGAAAACAAAATATCATTAATTGCCGGAAGAGTGTTTCAAAATGTATCACGGCCAAGATTATGCTTTTATTTAAAAAAAAATACCACACCTTAATTTGACTTAGAGTGTTCTGGATGTTATATTTAATTACAAACCCTTATGGGATAGGTGCATTGCTTGTTATTATAATATTAAACTAATTATAAGTAGTTTTTATTTGCGTGGAATGAGAAGGAGGTTGGATATGCAGGCCTTTCATCATCCCAAATCTGGTCCGGCGATTGACCACGTGACTTCAATGGCCGCCTGGCATATGCCGCAGCGCCGGAAATGGACAAAGATAATTTCTTTGCTAATTACCCTCACGTTTGTTGTTCCCTACGTGACGTGGGCCTTTGAACCCAAGAATTTCACGCTGACCGACCTGCCCCAGGTTATCTTCCACAATAAGCCCATCAGCATTCCCCAGAAATACGGCGTCATTCGCCAAAGCCACCAGACGGGAAATAAGGTTGTGGTGCACATCCAGGACTTGCACTGCAATTATGAAGTGCAGTCAAATATTGCCATGATCATCAACACCCTCGCGGCCCAGCACGGCCTGCATCTGGTGACGGTCGAGGGGGCCAGCAATCCGGTGAATACCAGTAAGTTGGGAAGTTTTCCCGTCGCCGGGATTAAGCAAGACGTGGGAAAATATTTAATCAAGCAAGGGCAGATAGGCGGCCCGGAATACTATGCCGCCACCGGTAAATATAAAATTTTTCTGGAAGGCATAGAAGACCAGGCGCTCTATGAAAAGAACCGGAACAGTATTCACGGTTTCCTGAATGCCGAGAGCCAGGGGTATTGTTTTGACCTCCGGGAATTGCTCGAAGAGCTTAAACCCCTGATTTACAATGCCCCCCTGCTGGCCCTGGATGAAAAGCGCCAGGCGTTCCGCGAAAACCAGATATCCATTCTGGAATACACCGCCTACCTGTACAAACGGGTCCGGCGGACGGGCATGGATACGAAAATCTATCCCAACCTGAAGATCTATATCCAGAAGCAAAAGAGCGCCTTTCCCATCGCGTTGGATATCGACGGCTTATACGCGGAAATGGAGGGGTTGGACGCGCAGCTCCGGCAAGTGCTCTACAGCAACCAGGATCAGCGGATGCTGGATACGCTTTATCATCGTCTGGATATTATCGAGAAACTGATCAACGTCTCGGCGACCCCGGAAGAACTGCGGGAATTCGTCAGCCAGCGCCAGGAGTTCGCGGCGCGGACGTTCCTCGATTTCATCCGGCAATTTAACGAAGAAGAGCTGCTGTACCTGGGTCAGGATTTCCTGGCGCTGGACGACTATTTGAAAAAGGTTGAGAACTTTTACCAGGTGGCTGACCAGCGCAGCGAATATTTCGTCACCAATGTCCTGCGGTCCATGGAACGGCATAAAGTCGACATTGCCGTGCTGGTCTCGGGCGGATTCCACAGCCAGGGCATCTGGCGGAATCTGAAAACCCGGAACGTATCCTACGTGTCGGTGATGCCCCGCATCCTGCATCAGGACGTGGTGAATCCCTACTTTCAATTGCTCCAAAACCGGCGGAGCCCCCTGGAAAAATTACTGGCCCGGAATCAGAATCTGATCGCGTTGGAACTGAACAACGCTCAAGTCCGGCCGGAAGCGGCGGGCGCCATTATCCACGAGAACAACGTGTCGGAATATCTGGTCGATCAGCGCCCGGAGACCCTGCGTCGCATAAAGGCCTTTATGAATCTGGTCCAGTTGCTGCTCAATACCCGGTTGTTGGGAGCGATGTCCAAGCTCCACCGGGGCGAGCAGGTGATTGCCAAATATCTGGAGACCAAGGCGGCGTATCCCGCGGAAAATCCGGATCTGGAGTACGCCCGCGAACAGTTGACACCCGGGCTCATTACCCAGATTGCCCAGGGCCGGCCGGCGATTCTGCCCATTGCCAGCACTAATTTTTCAGTCGTCATGTGCGCGGCGAACGCCCTGGCCAGTACGATGAATAAAGTGGAAACCTTCAATTTTGGCGGTAACCGGGATTTTGTGGTGATGACCAATGAACAGGTTCAGCAAAATCAGGAGGTCCTGGCCGGACTGGCTTCCGGGGCGCGGCGGCTGACCTTGCTGCCGTCCTTGCGGCTGCCCCAAAGCGTGACAAGTTCGATCGTGATGGCGGGCGGCGGCGTGGTGCTGCAGGCGGGAGTGAGTCTGCATTCCGCCTGGAGCGGCATGACCGGCGGCGCGGGCATGCTGCCAACCCTGCAAAACGCTTTTCAAAACGGGGGAGCAGGTATGAACCGGATCAGGGAGCGAACCCGGAAATTTATCTTCGACGCGGAGGGAAAATTGAGCCCTGCGGCCCGTCTGGCCGCCAGCGCGGCGATTATCAGCTTTGCCGTAGGTCTTACCCTGGTTTCCGGCGCCCCGCTACTGACAGGCGCCGTCAGTCTGGGAATTGCCGCCGTGGGCCTGGTCGCCCTGAATTGGGCCGCGATCCGGTCTTTGGCCGGAACGACGAGGGAACGCTTTGCCTTGCTCGGGACCACCCTGGGGGGCGGCGCACAGGCCGCTCGTTCCATAACCCTGTTCGGCGTCTCGCTCGTCAGCGGGCTGACTTTACTGGGCACGCTGGCTTCCTGGGCAGCGGTAGTGGTCGGCTATACGGGCCTGGTGGGTCTCACGTCCTTGGGACTTCCTTGGGCCGTGGCCGCTCTGGTCGCCGGTCTCTTGGGTTCCGTGCTCATGCCCCTGGTCAGCATTTCCTTTGCCGTCATGGGTCTGTATATGCTGCAGATGTCGCTCTGGGACGTGGAAGGGGTGCTCACCGAAAAACTGATACCCGGCTGGCAGGCCGAGGGCATTATTGACCAACGCGGCGTCCGTCGCATCGCGGATTTCGTATTTACGGAATCCGGAGGGGAAATAATGGCCGACCTGACGAAAATTTCGCGTTTGCCGGCTTTTTACCAGGAATTAATACTCATTCATGAATTGGCGCACCGGCGCCAGGTCCTGCGCCGGGCCGCGCTGGGCAAGGCGCAACCCAGCCAACTCAACGGAGACATATATGCGTATCTCAGCCAGGTTTTGGCGATCCCCCGCCTGGTGGCCGGGCGGCCGCTCGCGCGGTTCAACCGCTTCACCCGCATATTTGAGGGCCAGGACGCGGGCGAGGAACCAACAGCCAGCGCGACGGTTCCCATCAAACTGAGAATGCAGCGGGTAAGACCCGTAGTGGGAAAAGTCCTCTCCCAATTCGTTAAAAAACAGCGGTTTTTTACCCTGAGCCTGCAGGACCGCGTGCTGGAAGGGACGCTCCTCGAAGGGGACGGGAAATCCTACGTGCGACTGGGCAATCGCTGGGTGGTGATCGACCGGGCGAATCTCGAGGCCTTGCCGCTGGGAGCGCTGATTGACAGTGAATTGCTGCTGGGCAATCCGGCCTTGCGGAGCTTTCTGGGTATCAAGACAATCAGCGCGGAACAGGCGGCCCGCCGTCTGCCCGCGGGCATCCGGTTGCTTACCGAACTCCCGGGCATTGCCGAGACCCTCTATAATTCCGTGGCCCTGGAGGCCGCGCGCCAAACCATCGTTGACACCAACCTGATGCAACTGGTCAAAACCGGCAGCCTTTCGCCAGAGCAATTCATTGCCTATCTGGACGCCCTGATGGTGCTCGCCACGCCCCAAGCGCTGAATTATGCCGAGTTTGACCGCGCCATGAAACAGTTGATAACCTTTCTGAAGGTCGTGCCCACGCTTCCCGAGATAACCCTTTCGGATGATCTGCTACAGACCGCCAACAGATTGAACATATTCTATACCAAACTGAAAATGGGCTTTCCAGAGCTCCTCATGGCTTTCGTGGCCCAGCCCGCAGTACAATCCCAGATCAAAACCGAGGTGGACAACCAGGGCACCGTGGTCAGCACGGAAGGTAAAATATTCGAGGGCGATCTGGTCAATGTGAATTTCCTGAAAGTTCTGCAAAAAAGCAGTTTGCAGGCGGATTTGCAGGCCCGGGGCATTGATGTCGAGACCGCACAAACCGCGTACAAATCCGTGGCCGAGATCGGCATTGCCGGCCAGGGCAGCCGCATTCTCCGCGATTATTTCCGGCAGAACAAGATGGATACCCCGGTGTTCCGGGTGGAAGCCTCCCAAATCAAGACCTTACTCGATTATTTGGAACAGCACGGGCTGAAGGGTTACCCGCTGGCCACCATCGGCGCTGACGCCTACGTTGGCCTTATTCCCCTGATGACTTCACAAAACCCCATTGCCGTGTGGATCGGCGGCATGCCTACCATCGCCTCCCTGGAGCGGCTGCTGGGCAAAGGTAAAAAAATATTAACCCAGGCCGTGGTGCATTACCTGAATATGGACGGCTCTTTCCAGGAAGAGAACGTGGACGTGGGCGGCCATGGTTTCCTGCCCCGGACCCTGGCCGGCCAGTCGGACCAGATCATCGCCCTCCTGGAAGCAGGGGCGGTCTGGCACCATATTCAGGGCGATGACCTGGGCAATGAGTTCAACACCGGCGCCATGTCCTGGATCATTCAAACCGGGCAGACCCCGTTCTCTCCGCTGGTTACGCCCCAGGAAATCAGCTTCCAACACAAACTGGAGGAAATCGAGCGTCTTTTAGGCATCGGGCCGCGATTGACCATAAACGGCCGGAAGATACGGGAAATTCGAGATGGACGGATCATTGACCAGCAGGGCGGGGTAGTGGATGTGGCCGAGATCCAGAAGTCCCTGGAGCGCGAACGGGACATTGTCCTGAACATGATCAACAAGGCCGGCAACATTCAAGATGCCGTGGCCCAGCGCGACCAAATCATCGAGGCCATGCAGTTTTATCAGGACAATATTTACAGCCGCGTGCAAGAGCTGGTTTTTGAAGTGGACGGCAAGCCCGACAAGTTGTTCGCCATTTCTCAAAAATCCGGCGGGCACCTAATCAACGTGGCCGGTGAGGCGCGTTTTGCCGAGCAGAGCAATTATACCGATCAAGTCACCCTGCAAAACAGCAGCGGCCAGAAATCCACCTTTGACCGGGCGGTGTTTCTGGCGGTTATCCAGCGCGATTTCAACACCAACAATTTCAGCGTGGATCCCCTGGCTATCGCGGCCAACCGCGACACGCAGATCAAGCGGGCCTATCACGAATTCCTGCGCTATGCCAATGCCAACCAGGGCAATGAAAAAGCCATTCTCGTCAGGCGCTGCCAAGCGGAAAAAATGGCGGCCGCGCGGATTCGGAAGATGGGCCAGCAGGAATGGCAATACCGCGGCCTGGCCGTGGAGCGCCTGATGCTGGCGGTGTTTCCGATTCCCTGTGAGATTAAGGGCAAAGGCGCCGGCCAATACATCAAGCTGAACATGATGGCCCAGGACGTCACCTCCTTCGAAGCGCTCATGGCGCTGAGTGATGTGACCGTGGACAGCTACACCCTGGAGAACCTGGACCGGGTTTTCGCGGAAGCGGCCGAGGAGAAAAAACCCGCGGACAAAGCCGCCGTGAAAAACCGGGTACTCAAGGACCTGGGCATCAGCCTGGCCCGGTCGCGGCAATTGCCCGAGATCCCGCGTTTCAAACCCATCATGGTTGATTTAAATGATTTCACCCAGGCTAAGAACGATTTCTCCCAGGTCGGCCTGCGTCTCAGCACGGTCATTGGCTCCTTTTTCGGGGCCCAGGGCAGTGATTTGCAGCGCCAGGCCGTGACCGGTATTTGGTGGACCCAGGAAGCGCTGGAGTTGGGATTGATCAACGAGAAAACCGCGGCAGCCTTTAGATTCGTGTGCAAGACCGTGGCCGGGCACGGCGCCAATCTACCGGACACGGCGAGCGAGGCGGAGAAGCGGGAGTACGCCAAAAAACTGGATTTGCTGCACACCATACGGGAGCTGGTTTTTGCCGAAGACTATGCGACACTCTATCATTGGAGCCGAGCCATTGAACAAGCGCCCGTGGGAACCGATACGGACACCATGCTGGCTTTGGTGGATGAGGCCAAAGAGACGGTCGTGGCCTCCGCCCAGGCGCGGGAACCCGGTGAGCAACAGCCGATTTCGCTGTTTGGCGTCAGAGTAACCACGATTTTAACGGTCCTGGGCTTCGGGGTTTCGGTCCTGGGGGTGCTGCTGGGATACGCCCATTTAGGCACGTTGCTTAATTTTGGATTTAACCTGGCCAGCGCGAGTCTGGTTCTGGGCCTTTTGGGCGCCATAACCACCCCGGTGGTTGCGATTACTTTCATTCGGACCTGGCTGCATATCCAGCGCACGCGGGACCTGCCGGACGATGCGCCCTTGACCCCGGCCCAGCGCCAAAAAATCCAGGATTGGCTGGCAGCCGGCATCGTGGATAAACGCAGCCTGGCCCCGGAGCAGCGGGGCGCTGAGGTGGCGGTTTTTGATCATGCCCAGACCAGCGAGCAATTCCCGGCCGGCAAGATCGTGGCCGATCTCGTGGCCCTGGCAACCATGCCGGACAGTATCGCGCAATTGATTCTGGAACACGAGAAGGCGCATCTGCTTCAGGCGGAGCGGCGTTTTTACGCGGCCCGCGCCCCTCCGCGCGGTTTTCTGGGAGAGCTTTACGCCTACGCCGCACAGGTGCTGGCCATTCCCAGGGCCTTGCTGGGCGGCTTGCAAACCTCGCTGACCCTGGCCCTGGGCGGGAGAAGCGTGTCCCGCGCTGAAAAGGGGGCAAAGACAGGTGAAGCCAAGGCAACTACAATAGCGCCTGTCTCCAAACCTGCAGCAGGCGCGCATCCCTTACGGGCCATGACCGGATATATTGCTTCCGTGATCGCAGCCTTTGCCGGCATGGTTGTCTTGGGAATATCATACCAGCTAGGGCCAGAACTTCCCCTGGGATTCTTCGCCTTGGTGACAATCATGGGCGGTTTGTTCGCGTCCTATCTTGCGATAGGCGCAATGCGATACTGGCGGTTGGGCCGTGCGGTCTATCAGGAAATGTATAACGCTGAATTAGAGAAATACTGGAAGGAATCGGTCTATAGCAAGGAACAGAGCGCAAACCTTCGGAAACGGGAGTCTGAAATTTTCAGGGAGGATATGAGTGCTATAAAAAAGCGCGCCCGGAGCAAGGCGAGCTATGCCTTAAACGGCAATATTGATTTTAAAGCAAGAAACCCTGAAGCCGCGCAGGCAGTGAAACAATATGGATTCTTCCGGAACGAACTGACCGGCATGCTGGCATTGTTGCCGGGAAACAAGCTGTTCTTCCGTTTGGCAAAAAAATCCATAGTCAAGGCAGATGAAGAACCCGGGGAAATCGTGGGTTTTGGCCAGCCTCTGCTATTAACCGGTTTGGGAATGTTTTTCCTTGGTTAC
>JAUXBQ010000159.1 GCA_030619365.1 candidate division FCPU426 bacterium
CGTTTACGTCTGGGGCCTCGGCCAGGCATTTTAAAAGAAGCCCCCTACCCCGAATTCACAACCTAATCCACGGGTCCACCGCCTGTATGGCCGTGATTTTTCGTTTGTAGGGGCGAGGAATCCGGCATTCGCCGGACAAGCCTCGCCCCTACACACGTTACGCGCAGGAACCGAAAAGGATTGATCTCGCTGACCAGAAATGATATAAAGCTATAATTTTGCCGTCTTGGCAACCGGCGAAATATTTTAAATAAGCCCTGGGGGAGTTAAATGAAAAAATCCAATAACAAAAAATTGCTGGCCTGGGTCGCTGAAATCGAAGCTCTGTGTAAACCCGAGGCAGTGTACTGGTGCGATGGGTCGCAACAGGAGTATCAGAAAATGCTGAAGATAGCGGAAACCGCGGGCTCGGCCACCAAGCTGGACGAGAGCAAGCGCCCCAATTCATACTTATTCCGCTCCGACCCTTCGGACGTGGCCCGGGTCGAGGACCGGACCTACATTGCCACGACCAAACAGGAAGATGCCGGCCCCACCAATAATTGGATCGATCCCGGGGAGCTCAAGAAAACCATGCGCGGCCTGTACGACAGATGCATGCGCGGCCGGACCCTGTACGTCATACCGTTTTCCATGGGACCCATCGGCTCGTTGATCTCCAAAATCGGAATCGAGATCACGGACAGCCCCTACGTGGTGGCCAACATGCACATCATGACCCGGGTGGGCGAAAAAGTGCTCGAGACCCTGGGCGCGGACGGGGAATACATCCCCTGCCTGCATTCGGTCGGCGCGCCCCTGGACCCGGGGCAAAAAGACGCGGCCTGGCCCTGCGCGCCCATTGAAAAAAAGTACATTTCGCATTTCACCGAAGAAAATCTTATCTGGTCCTATGGGTCCGGCTATGGCGGCAACGCCCTGCTCGGGAAAAAGTGCCTGGCCCTGCGCATTGCCTCGGTCATGGCCAAGCGCGAAGGCTGGATGGCCGAGCACATGTTGATTCTCCGCCTGATCAATCCCGAAGGCCGCCGCTTTCACATAGCCGCCGCCTTTCCCTCAGCCTGCGGCAAGACCAACCTCGCCATGCTGATTCCCTCCATTCCGGGCTGGAAAGCCGAATGCATCGGCGATGACATCGCCTGGATGAAAATCGGTCCGGACGGCAGCCTGCGCGCCATCAACCCGGAATCCGGTTTTTTTGGGGTGGCGCCCGGCACGAGCTATGCATCGAATCCGCACGCCATGGAAAGCATAAAGTCCAACAGCATCTTCACCAATTGCGTGCTCACCGATGACAAGGATATATGGTGGGAGGGCATGGACACGGAAATCCTGCACGGTATTGACTGGAAGGGACGGGACTGGACCCCTGCTTCCGGCGAAAAAGGAGCTCATCCCAACGCGCGTTTCACCTCGCCGGCCAGCCAATGCCCGGTCATCTGCCCGGACTGGGAAGATCCCCAGGGTGTGCCAATCGACATCTTTATCTTTGGCGGCCGCCGCACTTCGGTAGTGCCCCTGGTCACCGAATCCTTCGACTGGGACCACGGCGTGTACATGGGCGCCACGGCCGCTTCCGAGCCCACGGCCGCGGCCCTGGACGTCAAAGCCAAGCTCCGGCGCGATCCCTTTGCCATGCTGCCGTTCTGCGCTTACAACATGGGAGATTACTGGCAGCATTGGTTCGACATGGGTGACAAGCTTGGCGACCAGGCGCCCAAAATCTATTACGTGAATTGGTTTAGAAAGTCGCCGGAAGGAAAATGGCTCTGGCCCGGATTCAGAGACAACAGCCGGGCCCTGAAGTGGATGTGCGACCGCCTGGAAGGCAAGGCCCAGGCGCAGGACACGCCCATCGGCCGGGTTCCGAATCCCGAGGATCTGTATCTGGAAAACCTGGAAGTCGACACGCAGGATATAAAAACCCTGCTCAGTGTGGACCATGCGGCCTGGACCGAGGAGCTTCCCGAAATCGAGACTTTCCTGGCAAAGTTCGGAGCCAAAACCCCGGCGCGCTTGAAGGCGCAATTTGAAAAACAGAAGCAACGATTGACCGCCAAGATCAATATATCCTCATCCTTAAAATAGACGCTTGATTTTTTTATTTTTCCAGTTTTTCGTTCCATGACCCATGCTGGTTTCCAGAATAAAGCTCTTCTTTTCAACTGCAAAAAAATATACTTCTCAAAATACTCTCTTGAATTTTGCCATAAAATCTGTACTTTTCCGCACAATCTGAAATATAAGCTGTCGTGAAATGAAACAGGGGCATTATTATAATTTAATTTAAAGCTTATTAACCATTGGGTTTATTGTCATTTTGTTTTTCGTATGATATACTTATATTACATTTTCATTTTATCATTTTTATATGTATATTATTAATAGTAGGAGAGCGGAATGTCATCCTCCCACAGGACATTCATCACCTTAGCCGGGTGTAATCAACCTGCGAAACGTTTCTTCACCCGTATCCTCTCTTTGCTCATTACCTTGACTTTTGTTTTCCCTTATCTCACCTGGGCCTTTGAAGTCGCCACCTTCCAGACCGGCGTAAAATCCCTGCTGTTCAACAACCAGCTGATCGAAATTCCGAAAAAACTGGGGACCATTGTCGAGACCTTTCAGGGAAACCAGAACCTGGTCGTGCATATCCAGGATCTGCACTGCAATTATGAGGTCCAAACCAATATAGCCAATATACTCGATAAGTTGGCGGACAAATACAACCTCAACCTGGTGGGTGTCGAAGGCGCCAGCCTCCCGGTCAACGTAACCAAGTTGTCCACCTTCCCGAATGAAACCGTGAAGAAGCTGGTCGGAAATTATTTCATGCAACAGGGCAAAATGTCAGGCAGCGAATACTACGCGGCCGTGGGCGATCACCCCCTGCGCCTGGAAGGCATCGAGACACCGGCGCATTACCGCACCGCGCGCCGGATTATCAGCCAATTTCTCACCGACGAGAGCAGCGGCCAGGTGCTGGACCTGCTTGAGGCGTTCGAGGAGATCAAACCCGCCATCTATAACCCCCGCCTCCTTAAATGGGACAAGCGCCGCACCGCCTACCGCCTTGGCCGGGTGACCCTGCTGACCTTCGCCCTGGACGTGGCCGGACGGGCCAAGGCCCTGGGTCTTGATCTGCAGCACTTTCCGAACCTTAAGCGCTACGTGTCCAAGCGCATGAACCTCTTTCCCCTGGAAGTGGAATCAGACCAGTTGTTCAACGACCTGGACCGTCTGGAACGCCTGGTACGCAACACGCTGTACGTCTCGGAAAGGGAAAAAAACCTGGACGAACTCCTGCGGCGCCTGGAGATCGTAGAAAAATTAGTGAATGTCTCGGTCACGCCCTCGGAACTAGCCGAATTCCGCGCGCATCCCGGGCGGTTCCGGGTCGGAGTATTTCTTCGCTTCCTGGCCGACTTTCCCGTGCGCGAGGAACTTGACACGGACCTCTACGCCCTAAACCAAAGCCTGGAACAAGTCGCGGCCTTTTACGAGAACGCGGACAAGCGCAGCCGGGATTTCGTCCGCAATCTCACGAGCGTCATGCAGGCCCGCCGGATCCGGCTGGCGGCCCTGGCCACCGGAGGTTACCACACGGACCTCGTTCTGCGTGAACTTAGGCGAACGGGCGTGAGTTATCTCTCGATCAAGCCCCGCCTGTCCCGCCTGGATCACGTTAATCCTTATTTTTCATTGCTGAAAAACCGGGCCACGCCCCTGGAAAAACTCCTGGCCCAGAACCAGGAGAAAATCGCCCTGGTGTCCATGTTCAGGCAATGGCTCGACCCTGAGGCGATTCTCAACGAGAAGCAATTGCCACCCGAGATACGTATTACCTATCAAATCCTGGACCTGACTTTGAAACTGCTCCTGGTCAATCAATTAATCTCCAGCGGCTTGCGTGAATTTGAGCCCCTGCAGGCGGCTTTAGGATCCGAAATCGCAACCTACCGCGCCAATAACCCGGACATCAACCTTGAGGTGGAGAGCCTGGTGGCGCAGGGGGACGCTTTCATGGTGACCGTGCCCAGCCTCTCCCTGGTCGCGGCCGTGTGTCCCGCGCACGCGCAGCGCCATATGCCCCGGACGTCCGTGCGCAGCTTCACACTGAACGGCCGGACCTTCAGTTATTATCATCACGCGGACCAAGCGCAAGTAGCCGCGGGCATCGCGCGGGCCGGAGAGGCCGTGGACCTGGTGGCCAGGGGGCGCGCGGTGCTCACGCGCCTGGTCGAGTGGCATCAGGCCGGCCTGCGCGGTATGGCGCACTTCCTCCGGACGCGCCTCACGCCCGCACAACTGCAACTGGCGCTCTTCAACAATACCTTGTGGACAGCCGTTGCCGTTATAGCCGCGGTTTACTCAGCCTTGACACAGACGCCCGAATCCATGGGTTTTTTGAGCACGGCCATCCTCGGCAGTATCCGGGTAAAACAAAATCCCAACATTCAGTTTTTCCAACAGGATCTGCGCGAGGAAGTCGATCCCGGCCTGCTCGCCAAACTCGGCGGCAAAGGGCGCAATTTATACGAAATGGCCAAATTAGGATTGCCCGTCCCTCCGGGATTTGTGATTCATTCGGAAATATCCAAGCGCGTGATCAAGCATGGCCGCTTATTCAATTACCTGAAACAGGAAATGCTGAGCAACCTGCGCCGCCTGAACAGCGCGTCCGGACAGATTTTCGGCGATCCGGACAATCCCTTGCTCCTCTCCGTGCGTTCAGGCGCCGAGCGTTCCATGCCAGGCATGATGCTTACGATTACGCACGTTGGACTCAATAAACAAACCGTGCGCGGATTGGCCCTGCAAGTCAGGGACGAGGATTTCGCCTGGCGCGCCTACGCGCGTTTTGTGGAGGATTTCGGTTCTAAAGTCATGGACGTACCGGCCGAGCACTTTCAACACCTGCGGGATACGCAATTAAAGACTATGCCAACGTCTTTTTTCCATGCTGCTGATTCCCAAACCCTAATCTCGAAGTACCAGGACTTGATCTCCAGAGAAACCGGTCAGGCCTTCCCGCAAAAAGTGGAGGACCAGTTGTTCATGGCCACTCAGCGCGTCATGACCTCCTGGGACGACCCGGAGGTCCTTTCCTTCCGTCAGCAGAACAATATTCCCGACACCGGCACCGGCGTCACGGTTCAGAAAATGGTTCTCGGGGATTTAAATAAGCTTTCCGGTTCGGGGGTAGTTTACTCGCGCGACCCCTTCACCGGCGAAAAAAAACTGTCCGGCGATCTGGGACGCGGCCGGGTGGGGGAGGAAGTTGTCTCAGGCAGAATCAGGTCCGAGGATATTGAACAGTTGCGGGAGTGGCAGCCGGAAGTTTATGCCGAACTGATAAAATATGCCGCCTTGCTGGAAAAACACTTCAAATCGACTCAGGATATCGAATTCACCATCGAAAACGTAAAACTCTACCTCCTGCAGACCCGCAGCGCGGACACCATGCTCTTTCCCATGGCCAAGGCCCGGATTATATTGGATATGCTGAAAGAAAAATTAATCACGCCGCAGGACGTTCAGGCCCAAGTCAACCTCGATGAACTTCACTGGATTGAGGAATACTTGCGATCCCCTCGCCTGCCGCAGAGTCTGGAACACAGCAGCGTGACCCGGGGCCAGCCCGCGGCAGTAGGTATTGCGGCCGGTAAGGTCGCGCTCACCGAAGCGGACGCCCAACGGTTCATCGCCCAGGATGAGGAATACATCCTGGTGCTCGAACGTTCGGACATCAACCAGGAGGAAATCATCGCCCACCCTTTGTGCGTGGGCGTGGTGGAACATATCGGCGGCAAATTCTCCCACGCTTCGGCCCTGATGCGCCAGGCCCGTAACCTGCGGCCCTGCGTGATCGGGGTTCAGGAGATGGACCTGCACGCGCACGTACCGCAGCCCTTTGTCCGCTTTGACGTGACCGAGAAAACCTTTCCCGGCCACATCATAACCGTGGACGGCAGCACGGGGCGGATCTACCTCGGCGACCTGACTGACCGCCTGGTGAAATCCCCGGTGCGACGCGTACAAGAGGATCAAGACGATGGTCTTCGGGATACTCAAGAATGGCGCTTTTTCAAACAAATCCAAGCCTGGATCGACCAGCACCAGAACCGCATGCAGGAGGAACAACAAAACTTAAAAGACCTCATCCAGGCCAGGAAGCGCAATCCCGAATTGGCCCTGACACCGGAACTGC
>JAUXBQ010000304.1 GCA_030619365.1 candidate division FCPU426 bacterium
CATTGCGAGGAACGTTTTTCGTGACGAAGCAATCTGTTTTGCTTGCAAAATGATGATAAAAAACGGGATTGCTTCGCTTCGCTCGCAATGACAAATATAAAGTTATTTATGAGACACTACACTAGCTAATATAGCCCGATTTTAGCTTCGCTATATCCCGGACTTGCGGGTTGGCGGAAGTTGTGAGAAAATCAGACGTTTTTCCCCCCGAAAGGCACGACAGAAAGGTTGTGAACGTCAATGCGCTGGAATCAGACCCTGCTGGAAACCCTGAAAGAAATACCGGCGGAAGCCGAGGTCGTCAGCCATCAGTTAATGGTGCGTGCGGGGCTTATTCGCAAGGTGGCGGCCGGGCTGTATAACTATCTGCCGCTGGGGTGGCGAACCCTGCGGAAGATTGAAAACATCGTGCGCGAGGAAATGGACGCCGCCGGCGCGGTGGAAGTCCAGTTGCCCATTTTGTCCCCGGCCGAGCTGTGGCAGGAAACCGGACGCTGGGAAAAGTATGGCGCGGAGTTGTTTCGCGTGCGCGACCGGCACGAGCGGGATTTCGCCCTGGGGCCCACGCACGAGGAAGTGATCACGGACCTGGTCCGGAAAATCGTGCGCTCCTACCGTCAACTCCCGGTCAATCTCTACCAGATCCACACCAAATTCAGGGACGAAATACGGCCCCGCTTCGGCGTGATGCGCGCCCGGGAATTCATTATGAAGGATGCGTACTCCTTTGACCGGGACGAAGCCGGAGCCGAAGCATCCTACGCGAAGATGTCCCAGACCTATCACCGCATTTTCAAGCGCTGCGGTCTGCGTTTCAAGGCCGTGGAAGCCGACCCGGGCGCGATAGGCGGTTCGTTCTCATCGGAGTTCATGGTGCTGGCGGCCACGGGCGAAGAGGTGATCGCCAGCTGCACCCAGTGTAAATACGCGGCGAACGTGGAAAAAGCACAGGGCCGCCTGGCGGATCCGCCGAAGGCGGAAAAGCCCGTCCCGCGGCAACTGGTGGACACGCAGGGCAAACACACGGTGGAGGAAGTGGCCGCCTTTCTCAAGGTGCCCACCACGCGGCTGGCCAAGACCCTGCTCTACGACGCGGACGGGGAACTGGTGGCCGTCGTCATCCGGGGGGACCGGGAAGTCAACGAGATTAAGCTGAAAAACCACTTGGACGTAAACGCACTCACCCTGGCCACGCCGGAACAAATTCAGGGCGCCACCGGCGCGCCGGTGGGGTTCGCCGGGCCCTTTAATATGAAGGGCGTTGAAAAAATTCTCATGGACGATTCCCTGGAGGGTGCCGTCAACCTGGTGTCCGGCGGTAATCGCGCGGATACGCACGCCACGGGCGTGAATCCGGACCGGGATTTCAAACCCACGCAGGTGCTGGACCTGAGCCTGGCCCAGGCCGGCGACCATTGCCCCCAATGCGGCGCGCCCCTGGAAATTGAGCGGGGCATCGAGGTGGGGCACGTGTTCAAGCTGGGGACGAAGTATTCGCAGGCCATGCGGGCCACCTTCCTGGACGAGGCCGGGCAGGAGCAATTCTGCGTCATGGGCTGCTACGGAATTGGCGTTTCGCGCATCGCGGCCGCGGCGATCGAGCAAAACCATGATGAGCACGGGATTATCTGGCCACTTCCGATCGCGCCCTATCAAGCCGTGCTGCTGCCTGTGGCGCCCAAGGATCCCCAGGCCGGCGCCATGGCCGAGACGGTTTATCAGGAATTGCGCGCGGCCGGCGTGGAAGTACTGCTGGACGACCGGGATGAGCGGGCGGGCATTAAATTCAAGGACGCGGACCTGATCGGCATTCCCTTGCGACTGACCTTTGGCAAGCACGCGGCCGAGAACCTGATCGAAGTCAAACGGCGGGATACCGGCGCCGTGGAACTGGTGCCGCGGCCGGACATTGTGGTCCGGATTCAGACCCTGTGCCGGGAAATGCTGGACGTGGCTTCCGGATGAATATCGGAATCGCGACCGATACCTACCTGCCGCGCATCAACGGCGTGGTTCGCTCCATTCTGACGTTTGCCGGGGAGTTTCGCCGCTTGGGCCATCGCGTATTTATCTTCGCCCCTGCGTTCCGGGAGTTCCGCGAGCCGGAGGAAGATGTCTGGCGGTTTCCCTCCAGCGTGGCCAGGAATAATCCGGAAGACCGGCTCGTGAATCTGTTCAGGCCCAAGTCCCTCCAGCTTTTCCGACGGCTGGGCGGCTTGAAACTGGACGTGCTGCACACCCATACGCCTTTTACGCTGGGGATCGCCACGCTCGCCTGGGCCCGCCGGAAAAAAATACCCACCGTGCACACCTACCACACGCTGTTTGAGACCTACGTGGAGCATTACGCGAAATCCATGCCCAAGCGCATGGGCCGCTTTATCGTCCATCGCGCGTCCCGGACCTTCTGCAACCGGCATCAGGTGGTGGTGGCGCCCTCGCGCGCCATGGCCAAGGTGCTGAGAACCTACGGC
>JAUXBQ010000195.1 GCA_030619365.1 candidate division FCPU426 bacterium
GAGATAGCCGGTATCAAAGTAGCCGCAGAGAAAAAGGTTAAACTGCACCTTTTTTCCATAGGTCGAACGGAGCTGAGCCATCTTGGTAGCTTCCTCTTTTCTACGCTTATTGGTGTTAGTAAAGTCTCCCGCTGATTTTGCCTCGAAGAGGATCGGAAAACTCAGTTTCTTTGCAGTCTTCGGCATGATGACCGCATCAACAGGAAGATTCACACCCCTAAGCCCATTTTCTAGCTTCACCGGCACGTTCATGCGGAAGGAAAAAGTGCCGGCTGACATGGCGTCAAAGCGTGTGCCATCACCCTTGGACAATTGTTTGTAACCGCGTGCTTCGAGCCAAGCCTTGATGACAGCAAGTTGTCTTTTTTCCTGGGCGTTACGAATAATCGGATTCGCGACAGCTCCGCAGAGGCGGTCTGCGACAATTGTCGCTGCACGATGAATCTCAGTCTTGGTTGGATGTTCTTTACGTCCAAGCCAAATTAAAATGTCAGGGTCCGCCATCTTCTCGATGATGCTTCCGATCTTGCTTAATCCCTGGTCTATGTTTGAGGCGACCATGCGCGGGGGAAGCTTTTTTCCGAGCTCCATGCTCTTTACGAGATTCGTCGGAACATCGGCAAGACCAATAAGGCGATCTACAGCAAGCGGAGGACATGTCGCCATACGTAGAGTCGGGAGGATTTCCGGGTGCTGCCTTAAAGTGGCCGTCCGGATGTTTGTCATATTATCAGTCGAGCGAAGTGCGGCTTCAACATCTTTTGTTGTTTGAACCCTGGTTGTGCGAAAAGCCCGAGGCGCGAACTTCATGAACCAACCATTGTACATATCCACCGACTTTGCGATGTCAGTTTTCCATCTTTTCGGTTTATCAAGGTTAATTGCCATATTATCCCCATTTACCGTTTTTTCTATCAACCAAGTTGCGAAAACAGTGGACTTTTTTACGCAACACAGGTAATAAAATTATTATCGTTGTGCATTATTATCTCTCATGGCTTAATAAATTCAACAGCTATTCGACATATTCATGAGCATTAATATAAATGTTTTCCATAATCTCCTGGACCCCGGCTAAATACATGCCGGGGTGACGACTGAAAAGAAAAAAAGTCGCTGAAAACCTATATAGATCAATCCTTTCCCAAGTAGGCCACCGCATCTATTTCGACACGGGCACCGGCAGGTAGAGCTGCCACCTGGACTGCAGCACGGGCCGGGTATGGCTCATTGAAATACTCGCCATACATCTTGTTCATGTCCTGAAACTCCTTCAGATCTATCATATACACCGTGGTTTTGACCACCTGGGACAAGTCTTGGCCTGCCGCGCGCAGCACGGCCCGCAGGTTTTCCAGGACTTGCCGGGTTTGCTCCTGGGTATCCTGTGTCTCGATCTTGCCGGTTTCCTGGTCGATCGGCAACTGCCCGGAGCAATACAGCCATTCCCCGGCCCGGATTGCTTGCGAATACGGCCCGATGGGCTTCGGCGCCTGCTTACTGACAATGGATTCCATCTCGCTCACCTCTTTATAAAAAGCATCCTCGCACAAAGCCACAAAGGAAACATATAAGATATTTTCACCACAGAGACGCAGAGAGCGCAGAGGAAATAAGGGTAAAGGCAACAAATATTTTTTTACTGCTTTAACCCTTATTTAGTTTTTGCCTTTCTCTGCGTCCTCCGTGCCTCTGCGGTGAATTATTGTTTTTTTGCGGCTTAGCGTCTTCTAGTCCGGCGCATGCCGGATGCGTGAAAAAAAATTTTTATTTCCTCACGACTTTGCGTATGCCCTTGACTTTTTCCAGGGCCCGGATAACTTGCTGCAGATGCTCGCGGTTTTTAACTTGCACTGTGAAGGTTCCTTCGAATTCGTTGCCGCGAATGGTACGGGTCGTGGTTTCCCTGATCCCGCTGCCCAGGTCGTCAAAAACCTTGAGCAAGTCGGCCTGCAGTTTGTCGCGGTGATGGGCCTGCACGAACAACTGGAGGCTGTGTTTCGCGCCCTGCACTTCTTCCCAGGAAACATGCACCCGGCGCCCGCTCTCCTGTTTCAGGTCGCGCAGGTTGGCGCAATCCTCGCGGTGTATGGAAACCCCGCGGCCCTGGGTAATATAACCGACCACCGGGTCGCCCGGTATGGGATGGCAGCATTGGGCGAAGCGAACCACCATGCCCGCCAGCCCGTGCACGCGGACCACGTCCTCGGCTTCGCGTTCGGGCGGGCACACCACGGGCGCCGCGGGCAACGGCACAACCGGAAATTCGAGCCCGAGCTTGGCCGCGACCGTGCGGGCCGGGATGTTCCCGTCGCCCACCTGGATCAGCAACTCCTCCACGGATTTCAGGTTCATTTCCCGGGCCGCGTCGAGCAGGCGGTCCTTTTTCAGCACCTCTTTAAAGGTCGTGCCGCAGCGTTCCAGTTCGCACCCCAGGGTGGCCTTGCCCTGCTTGACCTTTTCCTCCTTGTCCTGCTGCCGGAAAAAATGGCGGATGCGGTTTTTGGCTTTGGTCGTTTTGACCATCTTCAGCCAGTCCCGGGAGGGCCGCGCGTCGGAACGCGTAAGCACCTCGACTATGTCCCCGTTCTTGAGTTCGTACTTTATGGGAACCAGGCGCCCGTTCACCTTGGCCCCCACCAGGGTGTCTCCCAGCCGGGAGTGGATCAGGTAGGCGTAATCGATGGGATTGGCGTTGCGGCGCAGGGCCTTAACCTCGCCCTTGGGCGTGAACACGAACACCTCGTCCTCAAAGAGGTCGATCTTCAGGGCTTCCATGAATTCCCTGGAATCCCCCACCTCCTGCTGCCAGTCCAGGAATTGGCGCAGCCAGGAAAGCTTGGTCATGTATTTCTCATAGCCCACCACGCCCTCTTTATACGACCAGTGGGCCGCTATCCCCTCCTCGGCCGTGCGGTGCATGTCCTCGGTCCGGATCTGGATTTCCAGGGGTTCGCCGGCCGGGCCGATGACCGTGGTGTGCAGGCTCTGATACATGTTGGAGCGGGGCATGGCGATAAAATCCTTGAACCGGCCCGGGATGGGTTTCCAATGCGCGTGCACGATGCCCAGCGCCGCGTAGCAGTCCTTCAGGTCGGAAACGATGAGGCGCAGGGCCAGCAGATCGTAAATTTGATCCAGGGTCTTTTTCTGGCAGCGCATCTTGTTCCAGATGCTGAACAGGTGTTTGCGGCGGCCGCTAACCTGCGCGGGAATGGGCACTTCCCGCAGCCAGCCTTCGATTTGCTGCCGGGCCTCGGTGATGGCCAGAGCGTGTTCTTCCTCGATAGCCTTGATCTGCGCCAGCAGCTCCTCGTATTCCCGCGGCTCCAGGAAGCGGAGCGAAAGGTCCTCCAGCTCGCTTTTGATTTTAGATATGCCCAGCCGGTGGGCCAAAGGCGCGTAAATCTCCACGGTTTCCCGCGCCAGGCGCTGTCGCTTGTCTTCCGGCAGAAATTCCAGGGTCCGCATGTTGTGGAGGCGGTCGGCGAGCTTGATGACCAGCACCCGTATGTCCCGGATCATGGCCAGCAGGATCTTCCGGAGGTTTTCGGCCTTTTGCTCCTCCGAATCCCGGAACAGGCGCGTGCTGATCTTGGTCACGCCTTCCACCAGGTGGACGATTTCATCCCCGAATTCCCGTTGGATCTGGTCATGGGTGGCGTCGGTGTCTTCCAGGCAGTCGTGCAGCAGGCCGGCGACCAGGGCGTCACTGTCCGAGTGCAGTTCGTGCAGAATGGCCGTGGTTTCCACGCTGTGCGTGATATAGGGTTCGCCCGAGAGACGCGTTTGCCCGGCGTGCAGCCGCTCGGCAAACGCGTAGGCCTTTTCCAATTTGGCCAGCTCGTCGTGTTTAAAGGTTTTTTTCAGTTGGTTGAATAGCGTTTCCCAGGTCATGGCCATGATCCGCATTCCTCAAAATTATTAAATCGCAAAAGCAACAAACAAGACATTTTCACCACAGAGACGCAGAGAACGTAGAGGAAATAAGGGTAAATGTAAAATATTTTTTTTGCTTTAACCCCTATTTAGTTTTTGCCTTTCTCTGTGTCCTCCGTGCCTCTGCGGTGAATTATTTCTCTTTTGCGTCTTGGCGTGAGGCATATTCTTTTTCTGTGTGCATCTGTGTGTATCTGTGGCTAACCCTTGTGCGATTCACGGGATTCCGATCTGTGCAGCCCGTCCCGGGCCCGTGCGCGCAGGTCGTTCATCCGGGTCTGGAGCCGCTCGGTCCATTCCCGGGTTTGGCGTTCGTCCAATTTGGCCGGAACCTCCAGCGGTTTGTCAAATACAATGACCGCGCGGCCAAAGGGCTTGGGAATTTCAAACTGGTCCCAGCTGCGGCTGAGCCGCCACGCGCGGTCGGTCGCGGATCCAATGGGCACCACCGGGTGCCTCGACAAGGCGGCTAGAAACACCGCACCCGGCTGCGCCTGGTACACCGGGCCGCGCGGACCGTCCGGCGTGATGGCGGCGTGATGCCCGGTACGCAATTCCCGGGCCAGGCCCCGCAGGGCATTCACCTTGCCGCTGCTGCTCGACGAACGGACGGTCTTGAAGCCGAACCATTCCAGCGCCCGGGCAATGAGTTCCCCGTCACGAGAGCGGGAGACCAGGACCCGGGCCTGAGAATTCCGGAAGAAGAAAGTGGACAGGATCTGCTGGTTGTGCCAGAAGGCGTAGATGAAATTTCTTTGCGGTTTGGCCTGAGGCGCCACCTGGTGCGGGTCTACAAGCCGAATGCGCATGGTCATCCCAATCAGCCAGATAAGCAAGGATGCCACCGGCACCAGCGCCAGCACCAGGCGTTGTTTGAATGGGATTTTGTTTTTCTCTGTTTTCGTCATTTCTTGTCTTCTCATATATTCCGTAGGGGCAGGCCCCTGTGCCTGCCCGGTTGTTGGGCATCCACGGAATGACGGGCAACCACAGGGGGTTGCCCTTACGATGGCGATATTTATCATCCGCTGGAA
>JAUXBQ010000316.1 GCA_030619365.1 candidate division FCPU426 bacterium
ACCGCGGGAGGTGGTCCGGTCGTACTATGACTATCGCCGCCTGGAACAAGCCGGGGTGGAGACCGTAACAATTAAGTCGCAATATTTCACCCGCCGCGTATCTCTGTCCCAATATCTTTACCTAATCGCCATGGCGTTCGAGGATTTCGGCAAGGAAGCCGACGCGAAAAAGCTCTATTTACACCTGCTCATTCATTACCCTGTAATAAATGAAGGCAGCCAACTGGGGGTGATGACCGAGAACCGCCTGCGCTGGCTGCTGGGCGATAAGAGCTGGGTGCTGGCTTCGGTGGACGAACTGATATTGCGCCTGGAACGGGCTCTGTGCCAGCAGGACGTGCAGGCCCTGGCCCGGCTCATTTCCCGGGATTTCGGGTTCGGCCGCAACTACGATGAGCGCTATGCCGTGAAGTATCAAGACGGCATCAAGCTGATTTCCGAGGAATTATCCGGCCTGCGCCGCCCCGTAGTGGAAGTGGTTTCCAAAATTGAGGACGAAAACGTGCTGCTCAAGACCACGGGCTGGGAGCAGGGCAAGAAGATCTGGTACTTCTCCCTGCAAAAAAACCAGCGCATGCAAGGCTGGGAATGGGACCTGGCGTATTGGGAGCGGGACCCTTCGCAGTAAAAATCCACAGGCGTCCGTCTGTGGTATTTTTATGGAAATTACGGGGAAGATACGGTAGACTAATAAAAATCACGACACATCTGTCTGGAGGGGCACTTGGGATTTATTCTCAAAATCTGCATTTGGGCAGGTTTGCTCTACGCCGGGCACCGTTTCCTGAAAAAGGATTTTCGCCGGCCGCAAATCAATCACGTTCTTTTGCTTTGGGGCTTGGTCCTGCTTTACGTTTTTGTCTTTTTTTACTTAAACTGGTCCCGTCACGCAAGTTTGAACACTTCGGCGATTGATCTTTCCGTCTATCTGCAGTCCCTGTCCAACTTCCGGTTGTACTCACTCGTGCTGGGAAAATCCCTGCTGGCCGGGCATTTTTCGCCCTGGCTCTACGTGTTGGTTCCCGTGGTGAAACTGTGGACCACGCCCGGGCTGCTGTTTTTCATCCAGGCCGCGGTCCTGGCCGGCGCGGCCATCCCGTTGTACCGCATCGGCCGGCGACTGGGCCTCGATAACTGGCTGGCCCTGGTGCTGGCGTTTGTCTACCTGAATTTCGTGTACACGCGCGAAATGGCGTTTTCGGATTTTCACGTGGAAAATTTCATGCCGCTCGGGTTTTTGCTCCTGTTCGAATTCTACCTGGCCCGCGCCCGTCTGGCTTTTTGGCTGACCTTGGCAGCGTGCCTGACCATCAAAGAGGACGTGGGATTTTATCTTTTCCCCTGGGCTGTGCTGGCCGGCTGGCTTGACCGGGATAACCGGAAAACCGCCTGGCTCTCCGGCGCCGCGAGCTTGGTGGCGGGCATCGTCTCCCTCATCGTCTTGTTGCCGGGGCATGGCGGAACCTATCCCTATTTTCAAAACTGGGCCGCCTACGGGAAAGGACTGTTCGGCATCGCAGCCGGCGCCGTGCGGCAACCCTTCGCCACGTTGGGGGTGTTACTGAAACCAGAATTGATGCACGTGCTGCTCTCCATGGCGTTCCTGCCCCTGCTCACATTTTGGGGCGTGGCCCTGCTGGCGCCCGCCTGGCTGCAACTGGCGTCCAGTCATCCCGCGCAGGCCGGCCTGCACTGGTATTACGCCGCACCGGTGCTGCCGTTTCTGTTTGCCGCGCTGGCGGCCGGATGGGCGAAGGTTGACGCCAGGGCCAAGCTCAGCCCGCTGTATGCCACCATTACTTTGGGCATCGCCCTGTTTCTGATCATTTTCAATTTCACCTGGATCGCGCCCCCGAAAGTCACGGCCGAACACCGGGCAGCGGCTCGCCTGCTGGGATCTCTGCCGGAAAAAGCCAGCGTCTTGGCCCAGGCCAACACGGCCCCGCATATCCCCCGGCCCGCACGCGTGCGAGTACTGGGCCTAAACGCCATGTCCTCTTCGCCCTCCCTGGTGGTTTTTCACGTGAAAGGGAATATTTGGCCGTTTACCCGGGAAAAATACCTGCGTGCCCTGGACCGCTTGCGCCTGGATCCCAATTACGCGGTCCTCAAGGAAGAATCAGGGCTCGTCATTTTCCG
>JAUXBQ010000300.1 GCA_030619365.1 candidate division FCPU426 bacterium
CGGTGTAAAGGTTGGGGTTCGCGTTAGGGTAAAGGTTGGTGTATAGGTAGGGGTAATAGTCAGGGTGGGGGTAGCCGTATAAGAGGGCGTGCTGGTTGAGGTGCTGGTCCGCGTGTCAGTCGCGGTATACGTGGGTGTAAAGGTGGGCGTATTCGTCCGGGTGAACGTGGGGGTGAACGTCGGGGTAATCGTTGGCGTGGTGGTCGCCGTGGAGGTTGGGGTATTCGTCGGCGTGACCGTAGAAGTTTGGCTGGGCGTACTTGTCAGGGTAAAGGTGGGTGTAATGGTGGGGGTGGCGGTGGGCGTAATGGTCAGGGTGATGGAAGGCGTGGCGGTCGAAGTCCTGGTGGCAGTAATGGTCGGCGTGTGGCTCGGGGTGGCTGTGGAGGTCGGAGTGGACATTTGGACTTGCGTCGCCCCGCTGATGACCAGGGAAACTATTTGACTGCCGCCCGCCAAGGCTCCTTTATGGTTTATGAAAAGCGTATACTCCCCGCTGCTGGGCGAACTGATATAAACTTGTTCCACGTTATCCACCGAATTATCCCCGGTGGTGGCCGTATTGGCCGGGTTTTCAACATCCAGGATCCAGGGATCATATTCCTGCCAGTCGCTGTTTCGGCTTATTCTCAGGTCAAGATCGTTCACCAGCATGGGTGTCCGTGAATCGACTTGGTTTGACACAGGTGTTCCGGCCGGGTCATTCCAGACGATTGTGGCTTTCAGGGGTACGCTGCCATTGGAATTTAGGGTCAATGATATTTCCCCGCCCCCGGTGAGCAGATAATCCTGAATGATATCAGGCTCTGCGATATCGTCCGTTATGGTCTGGGCAGCGCGCTGGGTATTCAGCAGACCCCAGCCGAATTGATAGTCAGGCCCGTCCGCGCTTCCAGCCTCATCCGCGGTGTGAATGACCAAAGCTTTCAAAGCCGAGGCGGTCAGGGAGTTGCCGCCATGCGTATTTTGATAATGCTCCTGCAGCAAGGCCAGTGACCCGGTCGCGCTGGGTGCGGACATGGATGTGCCGCTGTGCGAGTCATAGGCCGTATTCGAAGCATTATCGGTTGAATACAGGTTAACGCCATTCGCAACGATATCCGGCTTGATTCTGCCGTCATCCGCCGGGCCGTACGAACTGAATGAGCTGATGATTACATCGCTGGGTTGCGAATAGCCGGAAGGGATGTCATACACGGCCCCGACAGCCAAGACGTTCTTGGCCGTGGTTTCCGGGCCAACGCAATCATACACACCGTCCGGATCCCGGACCGTGGATCTGATTACCCAGCCCCCGTCATAAACCCAATGGGCGCCGGTCCCGGGGCCGTCGTCATTGCGGTCATTGCCCGCGGATTTCACCATCAAATAATACGGGGCATTGTTGGCTATTTGATCGATATCGCGGGATTCATGGTTGTAAAAACCAAATTTGTAGTCCTCGGTTTCACTGACGCCAATGGACCCGTACCAAACCCAGGGTGGCGAGGCCGTGCTGTAATACCAACCGCATCCCGTGCCATAGGAATGGTTGGACAGCAAAAGACCGTCAGCCGCCTCGGTCGCCATTTCCGCCAAATCGTTGGTCCAGTTAAAAGAACGCAACTGGCCCGCGTACGCCATGCCCTGGGCATTGGCCACAACCCCCGACGCGATGATCGTGCCGGCCACGTGCGTGGAGTGATAATGATGACTGGCCCCGTCTCCCACGAAAACCCGGCCGCCGAATTCCTGGTGCGTGGCCCGCGCGCTGCCCGCGTCCCACTCCCCGATGATCATCGATGCTCCGGTCAGATTCAAGCCCGCGCCACCGCCGGGCCAGACCAAGTCGGTTGAGACGGTCCGGGCCGCGTTTATATTTTCCGTGGTGTAATAAATGGGCAGATTATCTTGGTCAAAACGCATTAATTCGATGGTTACCCTATATTCCTCGGATTTTCCCTGTTTATTTATTCTTTGATAAGTAAACTCTCTTCTTCTTTTCTCTCCGGTTCGCTTGAGATACTTTTCTATTTTAATTATATTTTCTTCATGTTTTTGGTTATATTCGCGGGAAAGGGATTTCAATTGATCGACCTGGGTTTGCGCCCTGGCTTCGGCCTGTTGGGAAGCGCTTTCAGCGGCCAACATTTTATGATTCCAGGCCAATAAAAAAACAACCGTCATAAATACTTGTCTTAAAACAAAAACCCAGTATTTATTTCCACGGTTTTTCGCCATTTTCAGCATACCTTGATTTGTTTATAGGGGGACGTAGTTGGCTGGCCGAATAGTATTATTTATATTTTAACACCCTTTTTCCCTGTTTGGCAATAGTTCCGGGGACACCATCGTTAATTGTATCTTCTGTAAAGCGAATTAAGTATGGTGTCCCCGGAAGCTATATATATACCACGAGCGGACCTCCCGGTCTTTTTAAAAATCGGGATCCAGCTGCCTCCGCGCCCTTTCCGGCGCGAGATGGCATCCGCGAACCGCTCCCGCGCGGCGTGGAAAGCGTTGAAGGTCTTTGTGGAATAAATCACCGGGCACGCTTAACGACC
>JAUXBQ010000130.1 GCA_030619365.1 candidate division FCPU426 bacterium
ATATTCCGTCTTCAATATTTTTACGAATTTTTTATGCTTCCCGAGTATAACATAGCCCGCTTTTAAAAATAAAACTTTGGATAATTCATTGGGCGTTCCATATATGAACTTAAATCCCAACTCATGCATATCGTCCTGAATAACCTTTTGCAGCTTCAAAGCCGGTCCAAAAGCCCGGTGTTCCTTGTTCACCGCGAAGTCGCCGGCTATCCCGGCATAAACCAAACGGCCGTTCACCCATATATTCCTGGGAAATAACGCCCCCGAACCGACGAAAGCCTTCGTCCCATCCTCTTTAGCCAGCCACCATTGAGCATTCCCCTGGGGACATTCCTCGCAATTCCAGACATATCTTTTTTCAGAGATATTCGGAAGATTTTTTTCCAACACCTCCAGGATATCATTTTTATTGCTTTTGACATCAGCTTTAATAATCGTGTATTTTCTCATGGGACGTATAGCTTTTCTTTGACGGCTTCAAGGAGCCTCTCGTTTTCGGAGTTTTTACCTTTTCCCAGACCGCAGCATATGGCTTTTACGCGCCAATTTCGAAAGTTCAAACACATAAGGGTTATATCCAAATTGGCGCTTGTGGATCACATTTTCAAAATATTTCAATTGGCAAGCGCCCAACCAGCCACCTGGAATCCCTTAAGGCTCGTCAGTATCGCTATCTAAGATGTACCACTTGCCAGGATCGCCCAGGATTTCCTGCAAACCAAACTTACTATCCCAATACCCCATTACACTCAGATTTGACCCGGTATGAGGCAAGAATTGAAATGCCCGCAGTTTATCTGACAAGGTATTTCCGCCGAAGTATTGAATAGTAAGCGAGCCCACACCCTGCTGTCGCATATACAGGATGAATTCCGCCAGTAGAGCATCCAAGGCGCTTCCGTTGTTAATAAATAGCAGATCCGCTATCCGGCAGCTATTTTCCTCCACTACATACACCACGTAGCCCGCAAGGTTTTTTGACTCGTCCAGCAAACAGAATATCCTATAGTCCCTATAGGCTAGCCGCAGAAACCTCCAAGTGAGGAAATCTGCGTTTCTCAGACCCAACATGGAAAAGCCCGGGGAGACCTTAGTCCAAAACTTGTTGAACCGTTCATCAAAATCCCTGGGATGATCTACAGTATAACCCGGAAGTTTCTTGTAACGGCGTTCTCGGGACACGGACCAGAGAGCGAACTCAATAGCCCGGGAACCGGTTCGCGCGAGCCATCTCGGCAACAAGTAATGACCATTTTTGTATTCCGCTTTCAGGATTTTTATATATTTTTTGTATCTTCCCAAGACCTGGTAATTACAGATACTTAGCAGCCTCTGCAGAGCCGGAATAGGCATACCGTACAATACCGGCAACCCCAGTGAAGACGCTTCTTTTTTAAGGGTTTTTTGAAGACGCAAGGCGGGACCAAAGCCCCGGTATTCCCGATCCACGGTAAAATCAGCACCAAAGCCTGCGGTAAGGAGCTGTCCATTAACCATTATTCTCCGGGGCAATAAAGCACAGGTTGCTATGGGCTTCGACTCGTCGGTCAGCGTAGCCAGCCAACGGTGGGCCGGGCCAAAAGGGCATTCACTTTCATTCCAAGCGAAGATACGTTCAGACATCTCTGGAAGATTTCGGCGTATCAGGTCCAATATTTTTGCACGATCTTGCTGAAAATCCGCGCGGAAGACGATATATGAAGACATTATAAACCGAGTCTCTTCCGTACCTCAGAGATAATCTGCTGATTTTCAGGCTCACTAATACGATCTAAGGCTTGAGCACGTGACATGTGACCTTCCCGTACCAGCTTGGCAAGTTCGAATACATAGGGATTGTAGCCGTATTGCCGCTTGTGAACTGCAATTCCCAGGGAATTCAATTGGCAATTGGTGGAATTAGCGTCAGTGTCGCGAGGGGCTTCCCATCCCCACTGGCTGATTTCTTGGTAGATTTTTTTTTCATCATATTCCCAGAAAGCCAAGGGATTCACGTTATAGGGGTATTGATATGAACCCTGAAAATGCCTGTCCTCCAAAAAATAAGGCTTGATTTTATCGCCCACGATTTTACGCAGGGGTTCAAACAGTATTTTTTGCATGCTTTTCACCATCTGCGCGTTGTTCTTCATGATCGCCGAAGTGATGGGAGCCTGGCCCGGCGACCAGCCAAAGGCCAGCAAGGGAATATTCTTTTCCAGAGCCAAGCGAAGGGCGGAGAATTTCACCACTCCCATGCAGGATGTGCATATGGAGCTCGCCCTTTCCAAGGTTTTGGCGGGATAAATGGAACCCTGGGCGCATTCCTTAAATATTTTCTTCAAGACCTGAAAATCCGGTTTAAACAGAATGTGGTCAATGCCCAGATATTCCACGACCCTACGAATGTTCTTGAACGTCTGTTCGGGCAAAAACCCGTTGTCCATGGTTAAGGCTAAAATATTCAAACCATACTTTTTACGCAGGATCCCTAAAGTATATGTGCTGTCTTTACCTCCGCTAAAGCACATAAGAACATCATAACTGCTCTGCCCCCGGTGGACTTGGAGCAAGGCCTCGAATTTTTTCTCACATTCCGCCTTTTTAGGCTCCAAGTTTTCAATTCCGGTAAATTCCCGGCAGAAATGGCAAATTCCAGCCGGATTAAAATCAATCCCCGGAAAGGTCTCGGGTAAAATGCACTTTTCGCAATGCCGCACCACTAACCTCCCGTATTCATGCCAGGTTCGGCGGCAACTGCCGCAAATGCTTGGTGGCATTATACTTGGCCGTAAAGTCCCTAAAGGCACGCTTGACTTGCTCCGGGCTTAAGTGCATGACCTCGCCGACCTCGGGCTGCGGCACTTTATTTTCCCAGGCATAAAGCAATAGGTCTAATTTTGCGTAGGGCATCCGAAAATAAAATTCCTCGTCGCTTACCGGATAACTAAAGATGTCCGGACTTGGTGCCCGCTCCAGAATCTCCGGGACAACACCCAGATGCTTCGCCAGCTGATAGACCTGAGTTTTATAAAGATGGGCCGTAGGTTCGATGTCCACCCCCCCATCCCCGTATTTGACGAAAAACCCCTGTATGGTCTCACTTTTATTAGTCGTGCCGCATACCAGGTAGTTTTCCCTTTCAGCATAGTAATAAAGGTACATCATCCGCGTCCGCTGTTTGAGGTCCGTGGCCGCAACGATTCCATTCAAGGCCTTCTTGCCCAGCCGGGTGGATTTGACCTGTCCTTGAACGTCCCTAATCTTCAGTGTGAAAAAATTCAGGGAATCCTTAGACAGCAAATCGGCAGGCAAGGTGATCTTGGCTTGGTATTCGCTCGTGTACTCGGGAAAAACGCTCCTTATAACCTCGTCCCTTCTCGCGTAGGCCCCGAAGCCTTCCAAGGTGGGGGTGATATCTACGGTTTCCGTGGGAATGCCCAATTTATCGGCCTGCCGGCCAGCGTATTCAGCGCTTCTGGGACTGGATTCCTTCTCAGGCAAGATCAAACCCAATACTTTTTCCGGGCCCAAAATCTGCACACATAATTCTGCGACCAGGGCGGAATCAATGCCCCCACTCAAGCCGACAACCGCGCCCTCGCGCCGCATGGTCCGCATCTGGTCCTGAAAAAAGCGGGATAGACGCTCCATCTCCTTTTTACAGTCGAGGTTTAAAATATCCTGATGAAAATCCATATCCTGCCTCCTGAAATTCAATCTAAGCGGACAGCGGATAGCTATATCACAACTCAATTTATGAGCTTGCCGCGTCCTGGCAGGGATCTGCCTAGGGGATAAATTATAAGGTTAAATCATAAGTCTTTTTTGCTCATTTTACCAGTAGTGGTTTTTGGGAGTTCTTTTACAATTTCGACATATTTAGGAATCATGTAACTTTCCACATTCCGGGAGCAATGGCGGATGATATCCTCGGCAGTTAAATCTGAAGTTTCCTGCAATACTACCACGGCTTTTATGGCCTGGCCTAAAATCTCATCCGGCTTGCCAATGACCGCCGCCTCAACGATATCTTTCATCTCGTAAAGTACATCCTCCAGTTCTTTGGGACTAACCTGCTCTCCGGCTGATTTGATGATATCGTCCTTGCGAGAAATGAAATATAGATAGCCTTCCTCATCCAGCTTGAATAAATCACCCGTATTGAGCTGCCGCTCCCACGGATATAAACCAGTCTTGAGCTTTTTGGCCGTTTCTTCGGGGAGTTTCCAATAACCCTGCATCACATTAGAGCCCCTGACGACCAGTTCACCTATCTTGCCGGGCTCAGTAATCCGCGTCCCGTTCTCGTCTACCAGATAGGTTTCAATATTCGGCATGGCCTTGCCGACCGAAGTCGGTCGCTTGACCAACTGCTCGGGCGGCAGGTAAGACACTCTTTTGCATTCCGTGAGCCCGTACATGGAATAAAACCTGGCGGTTGGAAATATTCTTTGGAGTTCATTTGTCTGTCTCGGCGAGATTGCTTGCGCCGTGTTGGTTAAATATCTAAGCGAACTAAAGTCGTATTTCGCAAGGTCCTTCAACTGCATTAAAATCGACACAATGGTGGGGACTAGCGGAAATCCGGTCACTCTGTGCTTGACGAGTTTTTCAATCACCGGATAGGGATAAATAAACGATTTTTCCAGGATCAAGGTGGCCCCCATTTTAAAGGCCATCAGAACTTGGTACAAGCCGTAATCAAAGGAGAGCGGCAGGACGTTCAAAATAACGTCCTCCTCGATGTTTTGCAAATATTGGGTTATGGAGGTTGAGGCTGATACCATGTTTAAATGAGTAAGCATCACACCTTTAGCTTTGCCCGTGGTGCTGGAAGTATAAATAATGGAGGCCAGATCAATATTAATGCATAGGGGTTCTAACGGCTCGGAAAAGCAAGTGGCCAGGATGTCTTCCCAAAATAATATTTTCTTGTTCAAAATCGGACTGCCGCCCGCCTGGCCGGTCAGGATTATTGTATCCAAATCGTCGAGCCCAACGCACACCTCGCGAATACCTGCGAATTTCCGCGAATCGGTTACCAGGGCTTTGGCTCCGGAATTGGTTAAGAGATAAGCTAATTTATTGGGTTTGATGGCAGGGTTAACCAGCGTGAAGACCGCTCCTGCTTTCAATGCCGCAAAAATCGAGATTACCGCCTCGGCTGAATTTCCCAGATAGATGGCAATCCTGTCCTGCTTTTTCACCCCTGTTTGTATAAACATATTTGCCAAGCAATTGGCCTGGGTCTCTATTTCCAGGTAGGTGTAGCTCTGGTCAGGACATACCAAAGCCACCTTTTGGGGAAGCCGGGCGGCGCTCTGCTCAAGAAAATTATTTAGCAACATGGGCAAGTTTATTTTGAATATATGAAGCTATCTGATTAACGGAATCCAAGTTTTCAGGAACCAATTCATCATCATCGACTTTTATTTTGTAAGTCTCTTCTATAAAAGCAACCAATTCCAGCACGCCAGTGGAATCAATTAACCCCTGTTCCAAAAGCGATTCCTCGTTCCGCAAAGAATCGGCACCTGCTAGAATATTTTTTACGATAAATTTGCGGATTTGGGGCTTGCAATCCATTAAAAATTCCTTTCCGACCTGACAAGTATCTGCATAAACGGTCTAAATAACCTGGGTGGAAAAATATCCCGGCAATTATCCATATCACGGTTGCCGGTATCACTTCAAGGTTTTAGTTTTCGAGATATAGAAGTATACACCTCCATAGTCTTTTCCGCAGTCTTTTTCCAATCATAGATCTCCTTGATTCTTTGGGCGAAGGCTTGTCGTTCATTGTCCGGACCTGGCCTGGAAACGAATTCGGCCAACTTGCGCCCCAGGTCGGTGATGTCCCCGGGATGAAAATAACGCTCCTCCGGCAGGTCAATCTCCACCGCCCGGTTGGCCGGGATATCGGAAAGCAGGCAGGGCAGGCCGTAACTCAGCGCTTCCAGCAGGACGATGGGCAAACCCTCATAATACGAGGGCAGAACGAAAAGGCCGGCATGGCTATAAAGCTCCTGGAGAGGTTGGCCGCCCAGGAAGCCGGTTAAGATGATATCGCCGTTGCCCCCGGCCACTTCCCTTAACCGCCGGCTGTATTCGCTTTCATGGTCGGCATCACCCACGATTACCAATTTCCAGGAGTCACTTTCCCGGGAGCCGGCGAAATCCCGCCTGCGGTTGAAGGCCTCGACCAAATCGTGAAAACCCTTTTCCGGGACGAAACGGCCTACTGCCAGGAAGTACCGTCCTTTGCGCAAGCCGTATTTACCCAGACTATCCTCGCTCGTTTTAATCTCTGGTACAGCGACGCCGTTGGGAATCACCACCGCCTCGCGCTGGTATTTCTTGAATACCTCGGCGGCGATATTCGGGGAAATGGCGATCAGTTTATGGGCAAAGGTGGCGGCCAAGAATTCCCCCAGCCGTAAAACCAACTTGGCGAAAACTCCCCACTTTTCGCGTTGATAATCCGGGCCGTGCGTGGTTACGACTACCTTCATCCCCAGGAACCTGGCCAGGGGGGCAAAAAGGGACGGGCCGATGGCCTGGAAATGGAGAATATCGGGTTTAAACCGCCGGGCAGCGAAAACGCCCACCAGGGTATGGAGAAAGGCTTCCGATGATTTGAGCTTCACAGCCGGAAGCGGTACCAACTTGACCCCTTTAAACTCGGCGAGGGTCTTATCCACGTAAGGTTCGCGTGTCAATACGATGACCTCGCAGCCCAGGTTGACCAGCTGGACGGCTAGGTTTTCGCAATGCTTCTCGACACCGCCTTGGACATTGGGAAACCCCCGGGTACCTAAGAAGACGATCTTCATGAGTTTTCCCCTGGTAGTTAAGTTCCTGACATGGGGATTAACGTTATCCAACTCGCCCCTCATATTTCCTTGCCCAGCATCATCCGCAACTTATTTCTGATCACCCAAATAGCCGGTGAGATCAAGTGCTTTTTCATGGCCGGCGAGGCCGTGCCGATCATCCAGCAATTCCGGGGACAATTCTTGAGTTTTTCCCTGATTCTCCGCGCTTTTTCTCCCTGCCAGATTTCCGCAAAGGCCTGCTCGTTGAGGTTCCCCAAAGTATGCTCCGCATCATCGTTCTCCAGCCCGTTGCAGGGCAGGATTTTTCCCTCAGGATCCAAAAAGAACATATCCTGACCCGCCCCGCACGGGAGAAGCCTGGGCTTTCCTTTTAGGTAGTTGATCAAACCATAGTTGAAGTAGGCTCGAAACCAGTTTTTGACCTTTTTAGTCCCCAGCAAGTCCCTGATCAGTTCCTGGAAACAAGCCTCGACTTCACCTTGCCGGGTTATCCGGTTGTCGTGTTTATGAAAATAATACGAATTGTGAACCACGGCGGTGGCGAATTCCAGCCCCATCGCCTTGGCCAGTTGGTAAAGTTCCCGCATGTCCGGGGCATTCCGGTCGGAAACGGTTATGCCGAAGCCGATATCCTTAATCCCTATCCGCTGAAGTTCCAGCAGCGTCCTTAGGCCGTGGTCGAAT
>JAUXBQ010000109.1 GCA_030619365.1 candidate division FCPU426 bacterium
CCACCAGCGTGATCTCGGCAATCACTTCGGGATGCAGCTTAATTTTCACGGAATAAGTGCCCGTGGTTTTAATCGGCTCTTCCAGTTCCAGCTTGCGCTTGTCCACGGTAATGCCTTTTTTGCCAAGCGCTTCCTCGATGTCTCCCACCGTAATGGAGCCGAACAGCTTACCGGCCTCGCCCACCTTGGAGGTGATGACCAGGGGCTGGGCGGATATGGCTTCGGCCTGGTACTCGGCATCGCGCGTTTGGCGCCGGGCCTGGCCTGTCTTGCTGTTCAATTCCTGCTCCAGGCGTTTCAAGTTGGCATTGGTCGCAACCAGGGCCAATTTTTTCGGGAGCAAATAGTTACGGCCATACCCTTCGGCCACGTTGATGGTGTCCCCGGCGCGCCCCACGTTTCGTACGTCTTCGCGTAAAATGAGTTTCATGATGCCTTGCCTCCTGCGTGAACCTGCGTCATTTTCTCGCCCACCGGCCTTTACGCCGCGGGATGATCAGGTGTTTTTTTTAGCCGGCGCCAGTCCCACCAGGTATCAAATATTCCCAGCAGCACGACGAAGATCAGGAGCGCCGGCACCAAGCCCATGATCAGCACCGCCCCGATTTTCAAGGCAGGTGGTATGTTTTTCTGGTTGAAATAAAATATAATAACCGACAGTCCCACGACCAGGTAAATGCTTCCCATCACAATGAGCGCGTTCAATCCCAGCCACCCCGGCCCGGACAGCCCCCGGGCGCCCAGTCCCAGGAAAACCAGCGCGGCGAGCAAAACCCAGATCATCTTTTCCCAAGCCGTCCAGCGCGAAAACGGCGTTAGCGGCATTTGGGACCCGGGCAGATCCGGCGCCAGCCGGCGCTGCAGAAAATAACTAAAAGTGGAAAAGGCGGCTGCCATAACCGCCACCCAACCCACGATGGCATCCAAAAAGAACCGCCTGATCAGGGCCGCAGCCCGCTCAATCTCGTCCACTTCCCAGCCCAATTCCTGGTAAAAATCCACCGAGGCCCTGAGCGAGGTTTCAAAACCCTGGCGCCACAGGGCAAGCACGTTTTGCTGAAGAACCAGACTGGTCATCACCAGGGTGAAAATCAGAAGGCCAAGAAACGTGACCGTGCTGACGATCACGCACCTGGGCGCCGCGAACCCCTGCTTCAGGCCGTACCATACGGCGCGTTGCGTAGCCAGGACCATGAGGACGGTCCCCAAGGCCAAGATGCCTGTCGTCATCAGGGTTTGCATGCCGCCGGTTCACGCAAGCTTATTCAGCGGTATACGGCAGAAGGGCTAAGGCGCGAGCGCGCTTGATCGCAGTGGTCAGGAAGCGCTGATGCTTGGCGCAATTTCCGGAAATCCTCCGCGGAATGATTTTACCCCGGTCACTGATATAAAACTTGATGCGATCGACGTTCTTGTAGTCGATCTCCTTCACTTTATTGGCGCAAAAACGGCAGCTCTTACGATGCGGCCGCCTTCTCCGATGATCCCTGGGCTTGCCTCTAACGGGTGATGGCTTTGGCACTGCGCTTCCTCCTGACTCACGATTCACTATTGTCCTCGTTTACTTCAAAACGGTATATCGTCCTCGGCGCCGGTGCTGCCGCCGTTCACCGGCTGGGCTTCGCCTTCGCCGGCCCCGCGTCCGCGCTCGGACTCACCGCTGCTACGCTCGGACTCACCGCTGCTACGCTCGGACTCGCCGTCGCTGCGCTTTCCTAGAAACTGGACCCGGTCGGCCACGACTTCCAGGACCGAGCGTTTCTGCCCGTCATCGGTTTCCCATTGCCGGCTCTGCAATCGCCCTTCCACGAATATCGGCCGTCCCTTGGACAAATATTCCGCGCAATTCTCGGCTTGCTTCGCCCACACGACCACGTTCACGAAAGTGACTTCCTCTTTGGACTCACCGCTTTGGTTCTTATAGGTCCGGTTCACCGCCAGCCGAAGGTTGACCACCGCCGAACCGCTGGGTATGTAGCGCAGTTCCGGATCGCGCGTCAGGTTCCCCATGAGGAGGACGCGGTTATAATTAGCCATGACTTACTCCTGGGTTCCGTTGCCGGCCAGGGGTGCTTCCTGGGCCGGGGGGACAGGCGTTTCGATGGCCGCAACCGGTTCGGCTGTTTCGGTGGCCGCGACCGGCTCGGCTGTTTCGGTGGCCGCGACCGGCTCGGCCGTTTCCGGCGCCGGGGTTGCCTCGATTTTCTTCGGTTCAGGCTTGCCGGGTTTAGAGGTGATCTTGGTGGAGAGGTATTTCATGACTTCATCACTGTTTTTCAGCAGGCGTTCCACCTCGGAAATGGTTTCACCCCGGCCTTTATACTGGAAGAGGATATAGTAGGCAGAGTTCAGTTTGTTCACGGCGTAGGAGGTCTTCTTCACGCCCTGTTTTTCGATGAGCATTACTTCCCCGTACTTTTTTTCCACGCTTTCCCGCAACCGTCCCATGAACGCGTCAATCTCTTCCTCGCTTATCGTGGGCGGCAACAAAAACATTGTTTCATAAGGCGTTTTCATTGGCAGCAACTACCTCCCTGGTAATCAATCGAGCAAATGTGCTTCTTTAAACGGGGAATAATAGCATACCCCCTTTGGGGACGCAATACTTTTATGCCCATTTTTTCATTTTTTTCAGGAATGGGTCGAATGGGCTGGTTACATTATAATATAGGTAAAAAGCCCCTTCTTGGCGAGGATGAGGGGGCCCCCATAATTATTTAGGTGCGTAACTGGTGGTGGCTTTTAACAGCACCAACCCGCTCATAGCCGTAGCCAGAATATACAGCCGTCCCAGGCTTGGGTTATTCGGTTTGAAACCCCGGCTGAAATGGTGGTAATCCTTGGCATAAGCGTGATAAGCATGCAAAGCCAGCCAAGTGACCAACTGCCGGATTTCCCAATTTACAGCCGGCTTTCTTCCCCGGTCTCTCAAGCGCAGTCTTCCTGTTGGCGGACGCGGGTCTTCCCAATACCACTGCTTGGTTAGTTTTTTTACTTGTAAATGGAAATCCGGTTCCCGGTACACGCTTTTAATATGCTTGTCCAGCGCTTTTTCATATTCTACATGCCAATTGCCGCTGTACCCCGCGGCATGATGGGGGATGCCGGCATCCTGAATGGCATGCATGACCGGACCTAAGTACTCCAACCGCTTTGGGCCGGATTTCCGGAACTGCTCAAACCAATAGCGCGCCAGGTTATCCACCGGCAGAAAAACGCTATAGGGAAACCCATGCCCTTTTTTCCCCCGGCCTCCGGCCAGGGGAAATCTGGCTGTCAACTCAGCTTGCTTATGGGCATAAACTCCCTGGTCTTTGGGATAGGAATAATTTTTCAAAGCCGGAGAGCAATCTTTATACCATTGCCGGCCGGCCGCGTGAACGTACTCGTCATTTAACCAGTAACTTATCCCTTCATCGACTTTCAATCCCATGAGCTTGGCGCTAATATGCGCCAAACCCTGAGTAAGCTGGCCGGCCTTTTGATACTGCTCTTTATGCGCTGAACCCCGGTAATAACTGTACCCATCATAATCATCAAACAGGCCGGGCCCCTTTTTGATGTCAATATAGTGATTAAAGGCCGTAAGACTTAACCCCCCGGATTTAAAATGCGCCTTATCATCCAATGTCAGCCATTCTTTTTTATGAGGGTTATCCCGGCGTCCTTTGACATGCACAAATTCCACGTCCTGGAAATAGTCGGGATCGGCGCTGGACGCCGCCAGCAGCGCCGCTTTGGGACCGGTCAAGCGGGTGCCAGCAATTTGGTTCGCAATTTTAATGGCCAGCTTGGTGGTCTTGATATGGGCAATTTCGTTCATGAATGCGGGACGTGGTTACGGTTTCACTATTGCGATTTTTTGCATGCCCAATTCACTGCCATCCACCAATACCCGGACAAGATAAATGCCCGGCGCAATGGAAGCGCAATCCCAGTCAAGCACCTGGCCCCGCCCGGCGGGCAAAGTGCGCGTGATTTGGGCGATCCGCTCACCAATCAAGTTATAAATATCCAAATGAACTTCCGCGGCGGCTTCCAGGTGAATCAGGAAATGCATTTCATCTGCCGCCGGATTGGGATAGGCCAGTACTGCATTTTCGCCCAGATCAACATTGCCCAGCGAGTTGGTCGGTGTGGCGCTCGGCGAGGCGGTGGCAGTGGGCGAGGGTGTGGCGGTTAGGGTGATAGTGGCGGTTAAGGTGATGGTGGCGGTCAGGGTAATGCTGGGTGTGGCGGTAAAGGTTGCGGAATGGGTAGGCGTGGCGGTGGGTGTCGCGGTCAGGGTGATACTGGGTGTGATTGTAGCGGTCGGTGAGTCTGTGGGCGTGGCGGTTGCGGTCGGCGTAAAGGTCAGGGTCGGCGGCGGCAGGACTATCGCGTTTTGACAAAACTGCGAAGTGTTGTTGCTCGGATCGGTGGCCGTGGCGCAAACATACTGGCCAACCAGGATAGACGGGGACGGCAGTGTCCAATTGCCCGAGCCGTCCGCTGTGGCAGTGCCCAAATACTCTAGGCTGCCGCCTTCGTTGACGAGCACAGGTTCTGCGCGAAAAACCTCAACCGTATCATTGGCTTGGGCGGTCCCGGCAATGGCCAGCGTATGGGCAGAGGTAATTACCGGCCGGGATTTGCTGTTATTCGCGCTATTGGCCTCAATGTCGATGCCGCCCGCGCTGAAGGCGGAGATGGTATTGCCAAATATGCCGACACGCATGGCATTCACGGAGGCCAACATAATACCGACGCTGCAATTGGCAATTAAATTACCCTGTCCGCTTTTTTTAATTCCCACGAAGTTATCCGCGGAGTAACCCAGGATGCCGATTGAGGGCGGTGTGGTAGAAGTGCTCAAGTCGGTATGCACGCCGAGCAGGTTGCCGGTGATGGTATTGCCCGCGGAATTGTCCCTAAAGGAAATTCCGAAAGCATAACCCGTGATATAATTTCCCTGGCCCGCCGCGGTTCCACCGATGATGCAATCGTATGCCTCATAAAGGCTGATAGCGGAATAGCCGCCACCATTGGGAATGGTCGTGGTTCCGTTGGGAGCCAGGCCGAGATAATTGCCCTGAATGACATGTCCGTAAGTGGGACCGGAATTGGCATAGATGCTGATGCCATCGCGCGTATTTCCGGAAATAATATTTCCCAAGCCCGGTTGGTTTCCGCCGATGCAGGTATTGCGGGCACTGGTATTAATACTGATGCCGGAGTAATTGGGAACCGGTGTGGCGCTGGCGTTTAATCCGATGGTATTGCCGGCAATGGTATTGCCGCTGCCGTCTGAAAGGGAGATGCCCGGTCTGGAGCCGTTGCTATGTCCGGAGATGATATTTCCCATTTGCTGGCTGCCGCCGTTATTGAGTCCGCCGATAAGATTGTGATCACCGGTAATCCAGATACCCACACCGCCGCTGCTTACGGCATTGGCGCCGGCTGAGTCCAAACCGATAATATTGCCGCATACTGTATTGCCGTAACCGCCCATAGAAATATCCGAACCGGTGTTGCTGGAAATGACATTGCCTGCCAAGGGCAGTGTGGCCAGATTACCGCCGATCAGATTGGATTGTCCGCTGATGAGGGCGATGCCATTATCATTGGAGAAAGCCGCATCAGCAGCGTTGAGACCGATAATATTATTTTGTATTTGATTGCCGGAAGCGGCATTGTTTAAGCGTATACCGTCCCCTCCGAAAGTGCCGTTGTTATTGCCGCTGATGATGTTTTCATATCCGCTTTGCGGCAGCCCGATATAATTCCCAACAGCACCGTTGATGGTTATCCCGTAGTGATTGGATTTTGCCATTCCCTGGCCAACATCCAGACCGATGATGTTGCCGCATATCGTATTTCCCATAACTGTTGCGCCGATCAGATAGATGCCAAAGAGGGTATTGCCGGAAATAACATTACTCTCCCCGCTGCTGCTGTTGCCGCCGATATAATTAGCGCTGGAGTTCCCGATAATATTAATGCCGCCATAGTTGGGAAGGGCTGTTGTACCGTCACTGGCCAGCCCGATTAAATTATTCTGAATACTCGAGGCAACAACATTATTCAAGTAAATACCATAACCGCCATAAGCGGTTTGAACATTGCCGGAAATGACATTGGAATGTCCGGGCAGGCCGATTTGATGACCGCTTCCATCGCGGATGTAAATACCGGCGGAAGAATGGCCGTGACCTGTATTGTCGGCATAATCAGTGCCAATGCGGCAGTCCTGAATTGTACAGGAAGACGCACCGTCGATATAAACGCCATAATAAGCGTTCACAATGGCCAATCCGCTGATTACGGTGTTGGAACCTGTGGAGGTAATCCAGAAAACAGCATTCGAAGGGGCGGCATAAGCGCCGATGGTCTGGCCGCTGCCCATGATGGTCAATTGCTGGTTGACCATCAAATGGGAATAAACCGAGATGGAGTTTGAAATTGCAAAAATAATGGTATCCCCTGGAGCGGAAAGGGTCTCAATCGCTTCCCGCAAAGTTCCCGCACCGCTATCCTCGTGACTGGTAACCGTGAGGGTCGCGGCCAGGGCAGGGCTGGTGATGCCGGCCACCATGGCGAATAAAAGAAAAGGGATGAAGAGAAAGGACTTTTTCATGAAGAACTCCTGTTGATTAATAATATCCCTGATTGAAGGGGACAAAAACACTCTCCTTTCATACACCTTTTTCTAAATATTTTCAACCTAAAGGGAACGGTCGCAACCAAAGGGAATCCCGGATCGATATTCCCCGCCTGTCGGGGGGACCGTTCCCTACCGTCACCTTGGCACGTATTTAGTCAAGCTGGGGTCCTGTGGACATATACAGAGAATTCTTATTATGTTATAAAAGGGCGACGTGCCGATTTAGCCAAGGTGAGCCATGAAGACACTTATATATTTCATTATTATACTGTTTGTGGTTTTGGTCACAGGCAAACTGGTTGTGCTGTGGCTGGAACAGAAGATGCTTTATTATCCTGGCAAGGCCCTGGACGCCACGCCCGAGAGCTTGCGCCTGGCTTATGAGGACGTATATATAAATACCCAGGACGGCCAAAAGCTGCACGGCTGGTGGGTAGCGAGCAAACCCCAGGCGTTTACGGTTCTCTATTTTCATGGTAATGCCGGCAATATTTCCCACCGTTTGCACCGGACCCAATTTTTTCGGGATTTGGGCTGGAATCTTCTGATCGTGGACTATCGCGGCTACGGCAAAAGCACTGGCCGGCCCCGGGAAAAGGGTTTGTACCTTGACGCCCTGGCGGCTTATGCCTTTTTGACGCAGGAGAAGGGTGTGTCGCCTGAACGGCTGATTATTTATGGCAAATCTTTGGGCGGCTCCGTGGCTGCGGAACTTTGTCTGCAAAAGCCTGCCGCTGCCCTGGTGCTGGAAAGCACCTTTTCCTCAACCGCCCTGATGGGCAGGAGGATGTTTCCCTGGTTTCCCGTGCAGTGGGTGCTCAGCCAGAAATACGATACGCTCAATAAAATTTCCCGCCTCAAGCTGCCCAAGCTGATTGTCCATGGCCGGGGCGATGACATGATACCCTTTTCTCACGGGGAGATGTTATTCCGCCAGGCAGTTGAACCCAAACAATTCGTGCCTTTTTTTGGGGAGCATAATGATGAAGTCTATGTGTCGTCCGGGGAGTATCGGAAAGTGTTGGAGAAGTTTGTGGAGGAGCGCGGGAAACGTTAGGAGCAGATGCCAGGACAGTCTCGATCGTAGGGGCGGGGTCCCCCCGCCCTATATTTCGAGATTCGAAGTCATTTTGACAATTTAATAATGTTACCGTTACAATCCAAGCTTTGCCCTTAATAATTCCAAAGCTTGACTACGCTTTTTTTCAGACATCCTTTTAATATTCATGAGTTTCCATTGGATCGCCGGAAGTTTGTCTATACCTTCCACTCCCAACATAGCCCATTTGGGAACGCCTTCTTTGATCGAGAGTAGGAATAATTTTTCATCTCTCGTCAAAGAAGCTTTAATTCGTATGATCAGGTTATCTCTAGCTTCAATAAGTTCCTCATAAGTCGCCGGTATGGTCATCATGCCGTCAAATTCGTTTTTATACAAAGTCCGAAAATCCTTTTTCCTGGGGTCCAGCAATTCATTGATAGGTCTATCACTGCTCGCCAGATAAACAATGAAGGCCTTTCTGATATCTTCTGTCAGCCCCTCGTGATCAAGCAATATTTTGATATCACAGAAATCTCTCGGATGTTGCCGGTCCAAGGCTGCGCAGATTTTGCTTCCGTATAAATCCGGAATCGATAAAATAGTAATAGTGGCA